>NZ_JBEZJP010000012.1:0-47298 GCF_040653175.1 Actinomadura sp. NPDC048032 | reverse complement strand
GGCGGGTGCTCTCTCACTCACGGGTCACGCCTCTCGTCGGAAGGCCTGACCGGCACCCTGCCGACCCTGCGCAACGAGGTCCTCGACGCGGTGTGGCCGAAGGTGAGCGCCGAGCAGGTCCTGCACCGGCTGCTGTCGGACGCGGACCTGCTGCGCGCGGCCGCGAAGGGCGTGCTCGACGAGGACGAGCAGGCCGTCCTGCTGACGGCGAGGCCCGCCCGCTCGCACCGCTCCGCCAAGTGGACCGCCGCCGACCGGGCCCTGCTCGACGAGCTGAACGACCTCATCGAGCGCACGACCTCGCTCGGCCACCTGGTGGTGGACGAGGCGCAGGACCTGTCCGCGATGCAGCTGCGGGCGCTGGGGCGCCGCTGCGCGACGGGCTCGGCGACCGTCCTCGGCGACCTCGCGCAGGGAACGACCGCGTGGTCGGCCCGCACGTGGAAAGAGGTCCTCACCCATCTCGGGCAGGACGGGGAGGTCACCGAGCTGACCCTCGGGTTCCGCGTTCCGGGCGCCGTCCTCGACTTCGCCGCCCGCCTGCTCCCGCACGTCGCGCCCGGGCTGGAGCGGCCGCGCTCGCTGCGCGCCGGCGCCGGGGCGCTCACCGTGCGGCGCGTCGCCGACCTGGCCGCCGCGACGGTCGAGGCCGCCCGCGACGCCCTCGCCCGCCCCGGTTCGGTCGGCCTGATCGTCCCGGACGCGCGGGCGGGCGCGCACGCGGCGGCGCTGGAGGCCGCCGGGCTGGAGCACGAGGTCCTCGGGCCGGAGTCGGCCGGCGCCGGACGGCTGCTCGTCATCCCGGCGACCCTCGCCAAGGGCCTGGAGTACGACCACGTGATCGTCGCCGAGCCCGCCGCCATCGCCGCCGCCGAGGTCCGCGGTCTCGCCCGCCTGTACGTCGTGCTGACCCGCGCCGTCACCACGCTGACCGTGCTCCACGAGGATGACCTGCCCGCCGAGCTGGCGGCGCCGTAGCCGGGCGCGCTACCCGGAGGCGCCCGGCCGGCCGGGGCGCTCCCGTGGGCGCAGCCCCTCGAAGACGATCCGCAGGACGTCCTCGCGGGCTCCGGCGCGTCCCGCGGCCGGACCGCCGCCCCCCAGCCTCGGCTGGGTCGACCGCGACGCGCCCGCGGCCGCCGGCCGGACCCGCCGCGGCGGCGCGCCCGGCGCGCTCACGCACGCGGCGCCGGCCGGGCCCTCCACAGAGGAGACGCACTGATGCGCATAGCGGACATGACCTGGCAGGAGTACGACGACCAGATCGGACGGCGGATCGTCGTCCTGCCGATCGGTTCGATCGACGGGCACGGCCCCCACCTGCCGCTCTCCGCCGACACGATCATCTCCGACCACCTCGCCCGGCAGCTGGAGGAGCGGCTCGGCGTCCTGGTCCTGCCGCCCGTGACCTACGGCCTGGCCACCGATCCCGCGGCCAGCGGCGGCCGGTTCCCCGGCGTGACCAACGTGCGGGCCGCGACCTTCACCGCGCTGGTGCTGGACATCCTGCGCGCCTCCTACCGGCACGGCGCCCGCAGGTTCGTGCTGCTCGACTCGCACAAGGTCAACCTGGGCGCGCTCAGGGAGGCGGCCGAGCTGTTCGCCGACACCGCGCCGCAGGCCCGGATCATGGCCGTCACCTGGTGGGACGTGGTGACCGAGGAGAGCCGCAACGCCATCGCGGCCGAGACCGGCGTCGCCCGCCACGACGACCACCACGCGGCCATGGTGGAGACGAGCCTGGTGATGCACGCGGCGCCGCACCTGGTCCGCGAGGAACTGCTGGCCGACGACGAGATCCCGCGCCGGGCGCGCTACTTCGTCCTCCCCGTGCCGCAGGATCTGCGGACCAAGACCGGCGTGGTCTACCGGGCGGCGGCGGCGAGCCCCGCCATCGGCGCACGGCTGATGACCGAGATCGTCACCAACCTTGTCGCCGCGGTCACCCGCGAGCTCGGCGAATCCCCGCAGGAGGTCCACCCGTAATGCTGATCATGGCGATCAAACCGGGCCATGACGGATCCATCGCCGTAGTCGAGGACGGCCGGCTGCTGTGGTGCCTGGAGTCGGAGAAGGACACGTTCCCCCGGTACGCGCCGCTGACCCCCACGACGCTGCTGGAGGCCGCGCAGCGGCTGGACCGCATGCCGGACGTGGTGGCGCTCGGCGGATGGGCCAAACCGCGCACGGGCGGAGTGATCGGCGCCGGCTACTCGGGCGTCTCGGCGGTGCGGCGCAGCCGGATCCGCTTCTTCGGCTCCGAGGTCGAGTACTTCACCTCGTCCCACGAGCGCTCGCACCTCATGACCGCCGTCGGCATGGCGCCGCCGGGGGACGAGGAGCTGAGCACCGTCCTGGTGTGGGAAGGCGTCATCGGTTCGTTCTACCTGGTCGACCGGGACTGGCAGGTCGTGCGCACCGTGCCGGTGCTGCCCCACCCGGGCGACCGCTACGCGTTCCTCTTCTCGCTGGCCGACCCGACGTTCCCCGACCACGGGCAGACGCCCCGCACGGACGGCAGCGGCAAGCTGATGGCGCTGGCGGCGTACGCCGACGCGAAGGACGCCGACGCCGACATCGAGTCCGCCGTCGACCGCATCCTGGCCGCGCCGGCCGTCAACCCGGCGCCGAAGGCCGACTTCGCCGACACCGTGCTCTACAACGCCGGCGTCCAGTCGAAGGCCGCCAAGGCGGCCGCGGCCCTGCTGACCAAGCGGATCTTCGACATGTTCGCCGAGGTCGCGGTCCGCGAGCTGCCGGCCGGCACGCCGCTGCGGATCTCGGGCGGCTGCGGGCTCAACTGCGACTGGAACGCGGCGTGGCGCGACCTCGGGCATTTCAGCTCGGTGTTCGTTCCGCCGTGCACCAGCGACTCCGGGTCGGCGATCGGGACCGCGATCGACGCGCTGGCCCACCGCGGCCGCACCACGCCGATCGACTGGTCGGTGTACGCCGGGCTCGGCTTCGTCGACGACACCCGCCCCGATCCGGGACGGTGGCACGAGGGGCGCCTCGACGACCGCGCCCTCGCGGCGGCGCTCGCGTCGGGCCGGATCGTCGCCTGGGTGCAGGGACGCTGGGAGGTCGGTCCGCGCGCGCTGGGCAACCGGTCGCTGCTGGCCGAGCCCTACTCGGCGGCGACCCGGGACCGGCTCAACCAGATCAAGCAGCGGGAGCCGTACCGGCCGATCGCGCCGTGCTGCCGTGAGGAGGACCTCGCGGACGCCTTCGTCGAGGACTTCCCCGACCCGTACATGCTGTACTTCCGGCGCGTCCGGTCGCCGCGGCTGGCGGCGGTGACCCACGTCGACGGCTCGGCCCGCGCCCAGAGCGTCACCGCGGCGGGCAACCCGCCGCTGCACGGCCTGCTGAGCGCGTTCGCCGACCGCACCGGGCTGGGCGTGCTGTGCAACACCTCGCTCAACCACCTGCGGCGAGGGTTCATCAACCGGATGTCGGACCTCGCCGCTTACTGCGAGGACCGCGGCATCGACGACATGGTCGTCGGCGACCGCTGGTACACGCGGACGGCCACGGGAGGCGGACATGCCGGCTGACCCGCGCACACCCCGCTCCCAGCCGCTGGTCAGCGTCATCATCCCCACCCTGAACCGGGCCGCCGCGCTGGACGCGGCGCTGGACAGCGTCATGACGGCCGCCCGGAGGCTCTCCGACGACCGGGACGCGGTCGAGGCGATCGTCGTCAACGACGGCGGCCGGTCCGTCGGCGACCTCGTCGACGCCTGGAAGCCGCGACTGCGCGTCACGCTGATCGAGCTCGACCGGTGCTCGGGCGGGGCGTCCGTGCCGCGCAACGTCGCCATCGACGCCGCCCAGGGCGAGTACATCGCGTTCCTCGACGACGACGACGTCTTCCTGCCCTCGCACCTGGCCGCCGGCTGCGAACCGCTGCGGCGCGGCGAGGCGGACTTCGTCTACTCGGGCGCCGTCGTGTCCGAGCGGCGGCTGGACGCCCTCCCGGACGACCTCGGCGGGTACCGGCTCAAGGCCTACCCCTACGACCCCCGGTTCCTGATGGTGGCGAACTACCTGCACACCGGCTCGGTCATCGTGCGCAACTTCCGGCGCACCGACGTCCGGTTCGATCCGCGGCTGGACGTCTGCGAGGACTGGGACCTGTGGATCGCGCTGACCGCGGAGCTGGACTACCGCGTCGCGTTCGTCGACGAGATCACCTCCGTGTACCACCAGATCCCCGACACCAGCGGGGTGGTGTCCGGAGCCCAGCTGATCTCGCCGTCGAAGTTCGCCCTGGCCCGCGACTACATCAACGCCAAGTGGCCGGTGGCGGACCCGGTCGTGGAGGGGTACCGCGCCTGGCTGGTGGCGCTGGAGCGGTACCGCGACGACCTCATCGCGCGCCGCAGGCGCATGCCGAACCTGCTGTTCGACGAGATCCTCGGCTACCTGCACGAGCGGATCACCCGGGGGCTGCCGCCCGACGACGCCCACATCGCCCGGTTCTTCACCGCGGCCGCGCCGGTGGGGCCGGAGGCGATCGCGTGAGCCCGCGGTCCGACGAGCCGCGCGGCCTGCTGTTCTCGCCGGCGTCGAGCTATCCCGTCCCGACGGCGTACGTCGTCGACCGCGACGGGACGATCCTGCACACCTGGAGCCACACCCACGGCCAGCCCCGCCCGGAGGACGACCCGCCCAGCTACCTGCGCGGCTGGAACCACGTCGAGATGGACGAGGCGGGCCGCCTCTTCGCGATCGTGCCGCTGCACGCGCTGCTGAAGCTCACCCGCGACTCGCGGCTGGAATGGGCGTGCGACGTGGCCGCGCACCACGATCTCGCGATCAACGCCGACGGCACCGTCCTCGTGCTCGGCGAGGCGCCCCGCCGGGTGGACGACGGCCGGACCGGCCACGTCGTGCTCGACAACCTGATCACGACGATCTCCGCCGACGGCGCCGTCACGAGGGAGGCGTCGCTGTACGACCTCCTGCGGACGGACCTCGGTCTGCGGCGGCTGATCGACACGGAGATCCGGCGGCGCGCCGCCGCGTTCCGGAGGCGCGGGTGGCCCGTCCCCGACGACGGCGTCCCGGACGGGGTGGCCGCCGAGACCCGCGCGATCCTGCGGACGGGAGTCCATGCGGGAGAGCGGCGCCGCGCCCTGCGGCTCCTGCGCGCCCTGCCCGGGTCCCCGTGCGACGTCCTGCACACCAACACCCTCGAAGTGCTGCCACCCCATCCGGCCGGCCTCTGGTCGCAGGGCGACCTGCTGGTCTGCATGCGGGAACTCGACGCCATCGCGGTGATCAGCCTCGCCGGCCGGCGGGTGGTCTGGTGGTGGGGGCCCGGCGAACTGTCGAGGCCGCACCAGCCCACCCTGCTCCCGGACGGCCGGATCCTCGTCTTCGACAACGGCGTGGAGAGGCGGCGCTCGCGCCTGGTCGCGGTGGACCCGGCCACCGGCGGCATCGGGTGGAGCTGGACGGCCTCCCCGCCGGAGTCGTTCTTCTGCCCGCTCGCCGGCGGCGCCGAGCCGCTGCCGGGCGGCGGCGTCCTGGTCACGAACTCCACCGCCGGCGCCGCCTTCGAGCTGACGGACGACGGACGGGTCGGCTGGGAGATGTCCCTGCCCGTCGAGGTGTACGGGGCCGAGCGCGGCCGGGTGTCCATCTACCGGATGTCGGCCGTGCCCGCCGGCGTCCTCTCCCGGGACGCGGCCGGACGCGCGCCGGCGGCGGCCGGGACGGGTGAGCGGGGGAATGCGTGAAGACCTTGATGATCATGAGGAGCCAGAGCGGGGTCCCCGGCCGGTCCGGCGTGCCCGGCGGTCAGATCGGCATGATCCAGATCGCCCGGGCGCTGCCGTCCCTCGGAACCGAGGTGAGCCTGTTCGTCGGCGGGCCGCGGATGGCCTACTTCGCGGGCCTCGACGACCTCGATCCGCACTACCTGCGCTGGCCGACCTGGCTCGACACCGCCATCGCGGCCGCTCCGGGAGGGGTGCGCGCGATCGGCCGCCGCCTGCGGCGGCGCCGGTGGCTGGCCGCGGTCACGGCGCTGCCGGAGTTCGCCGGCGCGGACGTGATCCACGTCCAGGGCCTCGAAGACGCCGAGGCGCTGCTCGACCGGGCCGATGGCCCGATCGTCGTCACCCACTGGGGGCGGGTCGGCCGGTGGCTGCCCACCGGAACCGACGCGCGCGCGGACGAGCTGCTGGCCCGGCGCATCAGCCGGATCCGCGCCGGAGCCAGGATCGTGGCCATCGGCCAGGCGCAGGCCCGGGCGCTGACGGACGCGGGCCTGCCGCCTTCCGCCGTCATCCCGCCGGGCATCGATCTGGAGCACTTCGCCAAGGGCGACCGCGACCGCGCACGCGCCGAGCTGGGCCTGCCCGCCGACGCCAAGATCGTGCTCTATGTGGGCCGCCTCGCCGCCGACAAGAACGTCGAGACCGTGCTGTCGGCGTTCGCGGGCATCAGCGGGAAGGTCGAGAACGGCAGGCTGCTCGTCGTCGGCGACGGCCCCTTCCGGCAGGACCTGCAACGCGCCGCCACGGAGCTCGGCATCGACGCGTCGGTGTCGTTCCGCTCCTTCGTCCCCCACCAGCAGCTGCCCGCGTACTACCAGGCCGCCGACGTCACCGTCGTGCCGTCGAACCTGCTGGAGACGTTCTGCATGGTCGCCCTGGAGGCCATCGCCTGCGGCTGCCCTCTGGTCGTCACCGACCAGGTGCCGGAGATCCTGAACGACTTCCCCGACGTCCCCTCCGTGTCCCCGTACGACGTCGCGGGCTTCCAGGAGCACATGGCCGCGGCCCTGCACGGTGAGCTGCGCCCGGCCGCCGACGCGCGCGTCCGCGAGTACGCCTGGAGCCGGATAGCCCGTCAGTACGCTGACCTCTACCAGACCGCCGACCGCCGCAGCAGCGGTGAGACCTCAAGCCGATAGGCACTCGCGAGGAGCCGACGAATGCACTCTGCCCTGAACGAAGGGACGCACCCCGACGTCGCGCGGGAGCGGTTGCGGCACGTCTACTGGATCGGCGGCGGCAGCGGGGCGGGCAAGTCCACCATCGCCCGGCGCATCGCGGACCGGTACGGGATGCACCTGTACGACACCGACGCGGTGATGCCCGACCACGCCCGGCGCATGCCCGCGGAGGAGGCCCCCTACCTGCGCGAGTTCGCGGCCATGGACATGGACCAGCGGTGGGTGGCCAGGAGCCCGCGCGAGATGCTCGACACCTTCCACTGGTACCGGGGCGAGGGGTTCGGCCTGATCGTCGACGACCTTCTCGCCCTTCCCGCCGACCGCCCGGTGCTGGCCGAGGGCTTCCGGCTGCTGCCCGACCTCGTCCGGCCCCTGCTGACCGAGATGAGCCACGCCGTGTGGCTGCTGCCCACCCCCGCGTTCCGCGAGGCGGTGTTCGACGGCCGCGGCGGCCCGGCGTGGGGGTTCGTCGCCAAGACGGGCGATCCGCGGCACGCCCTGCGGAACCTGCTCCAGCGCGACGCCATGTTCACCGACCGGCTCGCCGAGCAGACCCGGGACCTGGACCTGACGGGCCTCAGGGTCGACCCCGAGGTCACCGAGGACGACCTCGTCCGGCGAGTCTCCGCGGCGTTCGGCCTTGAGCAGTAGGCGGTCGCGACGTGGCCGCCCCGGGCGCGGCCCCGGCGGCCGCGACCGCCGGGAACGGCCTCCGGCGCCCCCGCGCCGGTCAGGCGTGCCCGTCCAGCAGGCGTTCCAGGTAGACGCCGACCCCGTCCTGGACGTTGGCGAGCGTCACGTCCGTGGCCGCGGCCAGGACCTCCGCGTGCGCGTTGGCCACGGCGACCGACCGCCCGGCCCACCGCATCATCGGAACGTCGTTGGGCATGTCGCCGAACACCAGGACGTCGGACGCCGGAACCGCCAGCTCCCCGGCGACGGCGGCGAGGGCGCTGCCCTTCGTCACCCCCCGCCGGCTCATCTCGACCAGGCCGAGGTATCCCTGCCGGGTCACCTCGACCAGATCACCGACGGTCGCGGCCACCAGCGCCACGAACGACTCCGGCTCGCGCCCGGGAGCGCGCGCCTGCAGCTTCACCACCGGCCCGCCGGTCAGGTCGGGCGGCACGCCCGGCGCGGGAGCGGACGCGGCCCCGCGTCTCCGGGGCCAGCCGGGCTCGTGCAGAACCCGGCCGCCGCACTCCACGTGCGCGGCGAAGACCACCTCGGGCACCCGCTCGCGGAGCAGCGCGCACACCCGCCGGACGTGCGCGGGAGCCATCGGCCGGCAGGCGAGCACCCGCTCCGCCGCCGGGTCGTACACCACGCCGCCGTTGGCACAGACCGCCAGGTACCGCGCGCCGAGCTGGGAGTAGACCTCCGCGAGCCGGTGCTGCGACCGCCCGGTCACCAGCACCACCCGGGCGCCGGCGCCCGCCGCCCGGCGCAGTGCGGCGGCGTTGCGGGCGCTGACGGCGCCGCCCTCCCCCAGCAGCGTGCCGTCGAGGTCGGTCGCGATCAGTCTCGGACGCGCGGCCGGGCGGACCGGAGGCGGGGGCGAAGGCGTCACGCCGCGACGATAGCCCCGGCCGCGGCGCGCGTGACGGCCCGGCGCGCGACGAGCGCAGGCGACCCCCGGAGAGCATCGTGACCGAGACGTTCGACCGCCCACGGGAGCTCACCGGCGACGCGTCCCTGAACCACGTGATCCTCGGACCCGCGGGGTCGATCGGCGTCGAAGGACGGCTCGCGCAGGACGCGTGCTCCCGGGACGCTCTGCACGCCCTGGCCGCCGACCTCGGCCTGCCCGGCCTGCGGAGGGACCGCCTGGCCGACGATCTCGCCCGCGCCGCGGCGTCGTCCGACGCGGAGGCGGCGCGCTCGGCCGCCGCCGTCCTGCACGCCTTCGGGATGCGCCTCGGTGCGCTGGTCGCGACACTGCGCGATCCCGCCACCGCCGAACGCCAGGGGAGCACGCCGCACCGCCGGGCCTTCCTCGCCCGGTGGACGGCCGTCGAGCGCGTGTGGTTCGGGGGCGGCCTGCTGGCGGGCGGGTGCGGACCGCTCGTCCTGGAGGGGGCGCGGGCGACGGCCGGTCTCGCACCGCACCCGTGCCCCGTGGCCGTGTCGCCCCGGCCGGAGCTCGCCCCGCTCATCGGCGCGGCCCGGCACGTGCCCGCGGGCTCCGGCGCCGAGGCCGCGGTGGTGGCCGACCTCGGGCACACCCGCATCAGGACCGCGGTCGCCGAGCGGCACGACGGCACCCTGCGGCGCCTGCGCCACCTGCGCGCCGGGCCCGTGCCCCGGCGGCCCGGCGCCGACGCCGTCGAGGCCGCGGTCGGCGCCGCGCTGGCCGCGGCGCTCCGGGACGCCGCGGGCCCGGCGTCGAAGCGGGTCCGGGTCGTCGTCAGCGTCGCCTCGTTCGTGCGGGACGGGCTGCCCGCCGACGACGGGCAGGGGATCTACGGGTGCCTCGCGGCGCGTGCTCCCGCGCTCCTGCGCGCGGTGCGGGACGCGGCCGGCGTCAGCGCCGACCTGCGGTTCCTGCACGACGGGACCGCCGCGGCCTCGGCCGGGGGCGGCCCCAGCGACGCCGCGATCACGGCGGGAACATGGCTGGGCGTGGGCTTCGCTCCCTCGGGAGGGCCGCCGCCCCTCGCCGTGCCGCGGCGCGGGCTGCCCGTCGCCTGGGCGGACGAGGCCGGCCCGCCGCCGGGCGCGCTCGGCTGAGGACCGAAGGAATGGCCGACGAAGTGGGACACGGTGACCGCCGCGCCGCCACGGACGAGGATCCGGCAGGAGCCCCGGCCGGGACGCCCGCCGCGCCGGCCGGCGGCGCGCACCGTCCGACCCTCGTCATCGTGAGCGGGCCTCCCGGCTCGGGCAAGACGACCATGGCGGGCCTGCTCGCCCGGGCGCTACCGTGCCCCCTCGTGTCGCGCGACGCCATCAACGAGGGCATCTTCCACACCTTCGGTCACGACCTCGGCGTCGCCGCCAAGGACTCCGTCGCGCGCATGGCCTTCGACGCCTTCTTCCAGACGGTCGATCTGCTGCTGTCCGCGAAGGTGTCGGTCGTGGCCGAGGCGGCGTTCCAGCATCGGAGATGGCGCCTGGGGCTGGACTCGCTCAAGACCGAAGCGGACATCAGGCTCGTGCACTGCGTCATCGATCCCAGGCTGGCGCGCCGGCGCGTGGCCGCGCGGCTCCGCGAGCAGCCCGACGGCCCCGGGGCGCGGCGTGCGGCGCTGGCCCGGCGAGGGAGGACGGGCGGCGGGGCCCCGAGCGGATTCGAGGAGGTGTCGCTCGCGGTCCCCTCGCTCCGCGTCGCCACCGCGAAGGGCTACGACCCGGACATCGACGTGATCATCGACTTCATCCGTGCACAGCGTGGATCCGGCACTCAGTAGAGGGTGGCATAGGTGAACTCATTATCGTCCGTCGCAGTAATCGGAGGAAGCGGCTTCATCGGCTCACATCTGTGTGAACTGCTGTTGGACATGGAGTGCCGGGTGTACTGCGTGGACAACTTCGCCACGAGTGGGCCCCACAACGTGGCACATCTCGCGGACCGGCCCGGGTTCGCACTCATCGAACACGACATCAACGAGCCCCTCGACCTGACGGGCGCAATCGGGACCGTGGTGCATCTCGCCTCGCTGCCCAGCCCGGTCGACTATCTGGCACGCCCGGTGGAGACCCTCCGTGTCGGTTCTCTTGGAACTCTCAACACTCTGGACTTCGCCCGGGCGAAAGGCGCCCGATATGTGTACGCGTCGAGCAGCGAGGTCTACGGAGACCCGTCCGTGCATCCGCAGACCGAGTCCTACCACGGCAATGTGAACCCCATGGGGCCGCGCTCCTGCTATGACGAGGGAAAACGGTTCGGAGAGGCCGCCTGCGAGGCGTACCGGGCCGTTTATGACGTCGACACCACGGTCCTGCGCATCTTCAACACCTACGGCCGCCGCATGCGGGCGGAGGACGGCCGGCTCGTGCCCACCTTCATCCGTCAGGCGCTGGCCGGCCGGCCCGTCACCGTGCACGGCACCGGGCGGCAGACGCGCTCCCTGTGCCATGTGGACGACACCGCGCAGGCGCTGGTCAAAGCCGCTCTGGCCGGGCATCCGGGGCCGATGAACATCGGGAATCCCGACGAGCTGACGGTCGTCGCCATCGCCGAGCTCATCCGGGAGCTGTGCGACTCGCCGTCGCCGATCCACCATGTCGGCGCCCGCGAGGAGGACCCCACCAGGCGGCGTCCCGACATCGCCCTGGCCCGCCGGGCACTCGACTGGGAACCGCGAGTGAGCCTGAGAACCGGCCTGACCGACACGATCGCCTGGTTCGCGAGCCATTCGTCACTGGCCGCAGTGAACCCCTGACACTCCATTACCCGATGCGGGCGCGGCTCGCCGTGCCCGCATCACTCCCCCGCGTCATTCATCCGGGAGAGGCCCGCGACCGAATCCGGTCACGGGGCCGGGTTGCGCATCTGCGCTTTCCCCGGACGCGTCCATTCCCGCACAACTCGAAGGATATTTTCCTACTCATCAGTTGAACTGGGAAAACGACGGCCCGGCCCTGCCTCACAAAGGGTTTCTCAACCACAGAGCCGGGTCGCCGCCTCCCATGCGCCCCTGCCGACGGGTGAAGAGGCCGCCGCGTGAATCGAGGGGCTTGCACGCCGACCAGAATACCAGCCGACACGGTCGGCCTCTTGTGTTACGTTCGGCCTTACGCAACTCAACAAAATAGGACCGATCCCGGTCTTCGAGTTGCGCCCGTCAATCGGGTGCAGCGAGGAGGACCGGGATTGAAGACCCCGGACCTCCTCGTGAGCACCGCTCACAAAGGAGGGGGTCCCCTTGAGGAACCTCGAAAACCGCGAACGCGGTCGCGCGCTCGCGCTCGTCCTCACCATCTGCGGCTTCGTGCCGCGGCGGGTGAGGCTCGCCCGCGAGTGGCTGACCAACGAGGTGACCGGACCCGCCAAGAGGCGGCGCCCGGCCATCGCGTGGACGGTCGCCGTGGTGGCGATGGTCGTCGGAACGGGCAACAACGTCCTGCTCCTGAAGTCGGGAGCGACGGGCATGCCCGCCTTCGTGACCGCCTTCCTGACCGACGTCGCGGCGTGCACCGCCCTCTGGCTCGTCGTCCGCCCCAAGTGGCGGCAGGTCGACCGGCGGGTGAAGCGCTCGGCGCTCATCTTCGGATGCACCTCACCGGTCAGCATCTGGAGCGGGCAGGAAGCGCTGCACCACATGCCCTACGCGATGGTCGCGGTGCTGGCCCTCATGGTGGGGCCGATGGTCGCGGCCCTGGTGTCGGGGCGCAAGAACTGGCAGATCGTCGGGTGGGTGCTCGTCTCGGGCACCGGCGCCACGCTCCTGTACGGCATGGCGGCCTGGCAGCTCTCGCCCATCGGGATCCTGAGCGTCGTCCTCAACGGGATGATGTACTGGGCCATGGCGCGGATCTTCACCGGTCTGGGCCGCCTGGAGGAGGAGTTCGCCAACGAGGCCGAGCGGGCGGTCAACGCCGCCAAGCAGGCCGCGCTGGCGGCGACCACTCCCCGGGAGGCCGAGCTGGCGGCCATCGCCGTCAAGGAGGCCGAGCTGAAGGCCGGCTCCCGCAAGGAGGCCGTGCTGACGGCCAGTGCCCTGAAGGGGCTGGTCTCGGTTCCGGTGCTGTTCGTGCTCTTCCTGAGCGCGCACGGCCCGACGGTCGTGAGCCAGCACAGCGCGTGGGCCACGATCGGCGCCCTGGGCGTCGGCACGCTGGCCACCATCAGCGCGCTGTGTTCGAGCGCCGCCTGGAAGCGGGGCTTGACCATCTCCGCACACGCTCAGCTGCAGCCGGCCAAGCCGCTGCTGGGCCTCTTCTGGGGGACTCTGGTCGCAGGCCAGAAGCCCCCGAAGTTCACGCAGGACACGATCGCCGGGTACCTCCTGGTCTGCCTGGGAGCACTGGCGGTCGGCCTCATCTTCGTCGAGGAGAAGACGAAGGAGCAGATCAGGAAGGCCCGCGCCAAGAAGGCGCGGGCCCTGGGTGAGCCTGACACCGCCTGACGGCGCAAGCCGCCGGGCATGCAGTAACGGGCACGGTGCCCTAACACCGTGACCGCTTCAGTCGAACGGCGGGGGGTGCCCGCCCCCCGCCGTTCTTCTTCGCTCGCCGTTGATCGTAGCGCCTGGATACATCGTTCCAGAGCTGTCCCCGAGGGGAGTACCGCGTGTCGCGGCGCGGTCCCGGGCGGCGCTTCGCGTCATGAGTGAACCTAGAGGCGATGAACCCTGCAGACGAGAACGGCGAGGAGGACGGCGACCGGGACGGAGGCCGGTCGCGGCTGGCGCCGATGCTGGCGGCGCCGATGTTCCGCTCGCTGCGCAACCGCAACTTCCGCCTGTTCACGGCCGGTTCGCTGGTGTCCAACACCGGCACCTGGATGCAGCGGGTGGCCCAGGACTGGCTGATCCTCGAACTGAGCCACGGCGACGGGACCGCGCTGGGCATCACCACCGGCCTGCAGTTCCTGCCGATGCTGCTGTTCGGGCTGTGGGGCGGCGTGATCGCCGACCGCTACTCCAAGCGCCGGGTCCTGGTGCTCGCCCAGGTGGCGATGGGCCTGCTCGCGCTGGTCCTCGGAGTGCTGGCCGTCACCGGAAGCGCCCGGCTGTGGCACGTGTACCTGCTGGCACTCGGCCTGGGGGTCGCCACCGTCGTGGAGAACCCCGCCCGGCAGACCTTCGTGGTGGAGATCGTCGGCAGGACCGACCTGCCCAACGCCATCGCGCTGGGCGGCGCCTGCTTCAACATCGCCCGCGTCCTCGGCCCGGCGGTGGCGGGCCTGCTGATCGCGGCGATCGGCACCGGCCCGGTCTTCCTGGTCAACGCGGCGTCCTACGTCGCCGTGCTGGCCTCCCTGGCGGCGATGCGGGCCGGCGAGCTGAGCTCGGCCGAACCGGTGCCCCGGGGCAGGGGGCAGCTGCGGGAGGGCCTGGCGTACGTGCGGGCCCGGCGGGACCTGGTCACGGTCCTGCTGCTGCTGGGGCTCGTGGCCACGTTCGGGATGAACTTCGCGGTCACCATCCCGCTGATCGCCAAGGAGGTCTTCCACACCGGGGCGTCCTCCTTCGGGCTGGCCTCCACCATGCTGGCCGCCGGCTCCCTGGCCGGGGCGCTGGTGGCGGCCCGGCGGGTGCGCCCGACCCGCCGGCTGCTGCTCGGCGCGGCGGCGCTGTTCGGGGTGCTGGAGATGGCGGTGTCGCTGATGCCGTGGTACTGGCTGTTCCTGGCGCTGCTCGTCCCCACCGGCGCCGCGGTGCTGACGTTCACCACCACCGCCAACTCCACCATGCAGCTCGACGTCGCCCCGGCCATGCGCGGCCGGGTGATGGCGCTGTACACGCTGGTCTTCCTCGGCACCAACCCCCTCGGCGCGCCCCTCATCGGCCGGCTGTCCGAGCTGGTCGGCCCGCGCCTGGCGATGACGCTCGGCGGCGCGGTGTCCGCCCTCGCCCCCCTGCTGGTGGCGGCCCTGACGCTCCCCGGCCGGGCCCCCGGCCCCGCCGCTCCGACCCCGGCCACCCCCCTCCCCCCACCCGGCCGCGGCAGGTCCCGCCGGTAGCGGGACCCCGGAGCTGGTTCGCGACATCGTGTTGCTATCTTGTCGACATGATGTCGATAAGTGCGCGGGGGTGGGGCTGATGTTCCTCGCGCTTCGTGAGCTGCGGTTCGCCAAGGTCCGGTTCGGGCTGATGGGCGCCGTCGTGGGCCTGATCGCGGTTCTCATGGTCATGCTGTCCGGGCTGTCGGTGGGGCTGGTCAGGGACGGGGTGTCGGGCCTGCAGAACCTGCCGGTCACCTCCTTCGCGTTCGAGCGCGACGTCCAGCACGACTCGGCCTTCTCCCGGAGCGTGGTGGACATGTCCGCCGTGGACGCCTGGCGGAGCCGTCCGGGCGTGCAGCAGGCGGCCCCCTACGGGAACACGCTCGTCAACACCAAGAGCGACCGGGGCGTGGACGTCGACCTCGCGCTGTTCGGAGTGGCGCCGGACTCGTTCCTGTCGCCCGAGGTCGGCGAGGGCTCGCGCCTGAGGGACGCGGACGGCGTCGTCGTCAGCGCCACGGCCCTGGACGCCGGCCTTCGCGTCGGCGACACGATCACGGTCGCCCGGCTCGGGACGAGGCTCCGCGTCGTCGGCGCCACCCCGCGGCAGGACACCTTCGGGCATGTCGACGTCGGCTACGTGCCGCTGCGGACCTGGCAGCTGATCAAGGCGGGCGCGGCCCCGGGCGACCCGGTGCCCGCGCACGCCACGCGGGAGATCACCGCCGTGGCGGTGCGCGCGAAGCCCGGAGCGTCGGTCGACCTCGCCGCCGGGGACGCCGCCGCCGGGACCGAGAGCCTCACGCTGGAGGACTCCTACGGCGCCTCGCCCGGCTACTCCGCCGAGACCTCGACCCTCCAGCTCATCCAGGTGTTCCTGTACGCCATCTCCGCCCTGGTCGTCGGAGCGTTCTTCGCCGTCTGGGCGATCCAGCGCAAGCACGAGGTCGCCGTGCTGCGCGCCATGGGGGCGTCGAGAGGCTGGCTGCTGCGCGACGCGCTCACCCAGGCGTTCCTCCTGCTCGTCGCCGCCGTCGCGATCGGCGCCGGGATCGGCGTCGGCCTCGGCTCGCTCATCACCGGCGGCGGGATGCCGTTCGCGCTCAGCGCCCCGAGCGTCACGGCCGCCGCCGCGGGGCTCGTCCTCCTCGGGCTCGCCGGAGCCGGCGCCGCCGTCGCCCGGATCGCGTCCATCGACCCCGCCACCGCGCTTGGAGGCAACCGATGACAGGGAAGACCACGCAGGCCGCCGGGCCCCGCGAACCCGGCGCGGACGACCGCCCGGGGCTCGTCATGGAGGGCGTCAGCCTCAGGCACGGCGACGGCTCCGAGACCGTCCAGGCGCTCGACGACGTCGACCTCGCGGTGCGCCCCGGCGAGCTGGCCGCCGTCGTCGGCCCGTCCGGCGCCGGCAAGTCGAGCCTGCTCGCGGTCGCGGGCGGTCTCGCCCGCCCGGACCGGGGCACCGTCACGGTCGCGGGGCTCGACATCACCGCCGCCGGCGCGAGGGCCAGGGCGAGACTGCGGCGCGAGCACGTCGGGTTCGTCTTCCAGTCGGGCAACCTGGTCCCGGCGCTCACCGCCGTCGACCAGCTCCGGCTGCCGCTGCGGTTCCGTCCGCGCCGCGCCCGCTCCGGCCGCGATCCTCTCGCGCTGCTGGAGGACGTGGGAATGGCGGACCGGGCCGACCGGCACCCCCACCAGCTCTCCGGTGGGGAGCGGCAGCGGGTCGGCATCGCCCGGGCGCTGGTGACCGGGCCGAGCGTGCTGCTCGTGGACGAGCCCACCGCCGCCCTGGACCGGGCGCGCAGCCACGAGATCGTCCGCCTGCTCGCCCGCGAGGCGCGGCAGCGCGGCGTGGCGGCCATCATGGTGACCCACGACCACGATGTCCTCGAACACTGTGACACCGTGTACGAGATGATCGACGGACGCCTGGCCGCGCTCGCCTGACGCCCCGGCCGGGCCGCCCGCCGAGGACGACCGGACCGGAGGGGCCCCGTGCCGAAGATCCAGGCGCCGACCGTGGCGGAGCACCGGGCCGCGCAGCGGGCGGCCCTGCTCGACGCCGCCCGCACCCTGCTGTCCGAGGACCCCGAGCGGGCCCCCGGCCTCGCGGACGTCGCCCGCCGGGCCGGGCTCGCCCGCTCCAGCGTGTACGCCTACTTCAGGTCCCGCGACGACCTGCTCGACGCCCTCATCGTCGACACCTTCCCGCGCTGGTCGGCCTACGTCGAGGCGCGGATGGCGAAGGCGAGGACGCCCGGCGACCGGATCCTGGCCTACGTCTACGCCAACCTCCGCCTCGTCGCCCGCGGAGACCACGCGCTGGCCCGCGCCCTCGCGGCCACCGGGCGCACCGACACGCTGGCCAACTCCAGCCGGCTGCTCCACGACGAGCTCCAGACGCCGCTCCGCGCGGCCCTGGCCGACCACGGCGCCTCCGACCCCGACCGCACGGCCGAACTCGTCCAGTCGATCGTCTACGCCCTGACGCGGATGATCGAGGACGGCCTCGCCGAACGCGCGGCCCGCCGCCTCGCCCACGAACTCCTCGCCCCCTACCTGGACCCCGCGGCACCGTAGACGGGACGCGCGGCGGGCAGGGCATCCTCCTGGGTAGAGATCTGTGCATGAGCAAGGACAAGCGGCTGTCCCGGCGCGTGTACGAGCCGGAGCTCGCCCGCCTCCAGTCGGAACTGGTGAACCTCCAGGAGTGGGTGCGCAGCGAGGGCGCCCGCGTCGTGGTGGTGTTCGAGGGACGGGACGCCGCCGGCAAGGGCAGCACGATCAAGCGGGTCACCGAGTACCTCAATCCCCGCGTCGCCCGGATCGCCGCGCTGCCCGTCCCGACCGACCGCGAGCGCACCCAGTGGTACTTCCAGCGCTACGTCGAGCACCTGCCGGCCGCCGGGGAGATCGTCCTGTTCGACCGCTCCTGGTACAACCGGGCGGGCGTCGAGCGCGTCATGGGCTTCTGCTCCAAGCAGGAGTACACGCGCTTCCTCCACCAGTGCCCCATCTTCGAGCGGCTGCTGGTCGAGGACGGGCTCTTGCTGCGCAAGTACTGGTTCTCCGTGAGCGACGCCGAGCAGGAGCGCCGTTTCCGCAGCCGCCTGGCCGACCCGACGCGGCGGTGGAAGCTGTCGCCGATGGACCTGGAGTCCATCACCCGCTGGGAGGACTACTCCCGCGCCAAGGACGAGATGTTCGTGCACACCGACATCCCCGAGGCGCCCTGGTACGTCGTGGAGAGCGACGACAAGCGCCGCGCGCGGATCAACATGATCGCCCACCTGCTGTCGACGATCCCCTACCGCACGGTGGAGCCGCCGCGGCTGGCGCTCCCCGAACGGCCGCCCCCCAGGGGATACGAGCGGCCGCCGCGCGACATGCAGACCTACGTCCCCGACCACTCCGCGTCCCTGAAATGAGACCCGGCGCCGCGGGCGGCCGCCCGGGACGGCCCGTCAGCGGCTGTAGTCCAGGAACAGCGTGCCGTTCTTCCCCCGCTCGACCTCGGCGAGCTTCCACGACTGGACGCCGTCGCCGTCGAACACCCGCCTGCCGTTCCCGACCACCGCGGGGGCCACGACCAGCCGCAGTTCGTCGACAAGCCGGGCCCGGAGCAGCGAGCGGGCCAGTTCGATGCTGCCGTGGAGACCGATGTCACCGCCGGGCTCCTGCTTCAGGGCGGTGACGTACTCGTGCACGTCCGTCGTGACCCGGGTGGAGTTCGTCCACTCCTGGCCGAGCGCGCTTGAGGTGACGACGTGCTTGCGGGTGCCGTTGATGAAGTCGGCGAACGGCTGGAAGTCGGACGTGGGCCAGTGTCCGGCCCAGTAGTCGTATGTTCCGCGCCCCATCAGGACGTCGTCCTGGGCGGCGATGACCCGGCCGAGGTAGCCGACCAGCTGGGGGCCGTCGTCGGCGAGCCAGTCGCCGTCCTCGAAGGCGATCCCGTCCAGCGACATCAAGTGGTAGAGCACGACCTTGCGCATGTGGTCCCTCAGTGATCGGTCGGGTGGGCGGAGGCGCCGCGGGGGACGGTGCCGTTACTGCTTGGCCGGGTCGGATCCGGCGCGCTTGACGATCCGGTCGCCCTCGCTCACCGAGTTCCAGAGGGAGCCGTCGACGCGGATCTTCTTGCTGCCGCCGCCGGTGAAGGTGACCTTGAGGTAGTGGTAGAGGTTCGACCCGTCCGGCATGTTCCGGGACTTGCCGTCGACGACGCCTTCCCACTCTTCGTCCTCATGCACCCGTCGTGACCTGAACATCCGCGCACCGCCCTTGGTGATGGTCCTCTTACTTCCTGTGATCAGGTTAGGCCCGCCGCGGACGCGGGGGCCTCGGCCGCGCGAGGGGTCCTGCGGATGCGACTTCAGGCTGAGGGGCGGGGCCGGACGATACCGAGGTCGTAGGCCATCACGACGGCGTGCACGCGGTCGCGGGCGCCGAGCTTGCGCAGGACCGACGAGACGTGGGTCTTCACGGTCGCCTCGGCGAGGGACAGATACCCGGCGATCTCCGCGTTGGAGGCGGCCCGGGCGACCAGCGTGAGCACCTCCACCTCGCGGTCCGTCAGTTCGGCCAGCCGTGCGGGCCGGACGGGTTCGGCCGGCTGGACGGCCACGAACCGGTCGAGGAGCCGGCGCGTCACGGTCGGGGCCAGCAGCGCCTCGCCCCGGGCGACGACCCGGACGGCGTCGGCCAGTTCCGGCGGGCGCACGTCCTTGAGCAGGAAACCGCTCGCCCCCGCCCGCAGCGCGGCGTAGAGCGGCTCGTCCAGGTCGAACGTGGTCAGGATGATGACCTTGGGAGGGTCGGCGGCGGCGGTGATCCGCCGGGTGGCGTCGATGCCGTCGGCGCCGGGCATCCGCACGTCCATCAGGACGACGTCGGGGCGCAGCCGGGCGGCCTCCCGGACGGCCTGGTCGCCGTCGCCCGCCTCGCCGACGACCTCCAGGTCCTCCCGGGCGTCGATGATCATGCAGAATCCGGCCCGGACCAGGTCCTGGTCGTCGGCGACGAGCACCTTGATCGTCATGGCGGCTCCCTCGGGGCGGCCGGGCGCGGCCCCGGACCCCCGGCCGGGTCGGGTCCCGCCGCCGGCGGCCCGCCCATCATCGCAGCGCGCCGCGCCGGCGGCGTCCCGTTGCCGGGAGCCCCGCCGCGGTCACCGGGCGACCGTCTCCCAGAACCCGCAGCCGTGCTCCGCCCCGGCGTCGACGGTGCGGATCGCGCCGGGCGCGAGGCTCAGCGGCGCGGTGCCGGGCCGCCAGCGCGGCGCGCCCCGGTGGTTCGGGTCGCCCGAGCGGGCGAAGGCGCTCCAGTAGCCGACCATGGTCCGGGCCAGCCCCTTGCGCTCGCGGTTCACCAGCAGGTCTCTGGCGCCCAGGTCGAAGAGGTAGGGCAGGTCGGTGGCGTGGGCGGCGCCCTGCGGGACGTCGGGGACGTGCAGGCCGTTGACGTTGGGCGCGTTCTCGTCGGCGAACTCGTAGGAGTAGACGGTCGTGCGCGCGGCGAGGTCCCGGGCGCCGGCCAGTGCCGAGCACGCCCAGGACGCGTCGGTCAGGACCGTCGCCCAGGCCAGCCCGGCGGACGGGTACCGCGACAGCGGGTACCGGGCGGCGACCCTGCCCGCGGCGGGCCCGAACGCCTCCTCCAGCAGCCGGGGATAGGTCTCCGCCGTGATCAGCTTCGGGTCGTACCGGATCGCGCCCGCGACGAACGACCGGGCCTCGTCGCGCGTGCCGCCGATGATCACCGGTACGCGGGTGAACGCGCCCGCGCGCAGCGCCGCCGCCGGGTCCCGCGGCAGCAGTTCGGTGCCGTAGGCGAGGTGGTCGGCGAAGGACGGCGAGTGCGGGAGGAGTTCGGCGGTGGTCTTGCCCCGCAGGCACGCCAGCGCGTCCGTGCCCGCGCACTCCAGTTCCCGGGCGGCGGCCTCGCCGTCCTCCCGGCCTTGGGCGACGGGGACGTAGGGCCGGTCGGCGGGCGCTCCGGGGAACAGGCCGCCGGCGGGCCAGCGCAGCCCGCACGCACCCGACGAGATGATCGCCTTGTCGAAGTGTCCCCGGGCCGCGGGCGAGGTGAGCAGCGCGCAGGCCGACATCGCGCCCGCCGACTGGCCGAAGACGGTGATGTTGCGCGGGTCGCCGCCGAACGCCGAGGCGTTGCGCCGCGCCCACCGCAGCGCCGCGATCTGGTCGGCGAAGCCGAAGTCGCCCGACCCTTTCAGCCCGGGCAGCCCCAGGTAGCCGAATATGCCGAGCCGGTAGTTCACCGTGATGACGACGGCCTTGCCCTCGGTCGCCAGCCGGACGGCGTCGTAGTCCTTCCCGCTCCCCTGGGTGAAGCCGCCGCCGTGCCACCACACCATCACGGGCAACGCACCGTGGCGTCCGCGCGGAGTGGTGACGTTGACGTAAAGGCAGTCCTCGCCGGACGGGTTCTCGGGCCCCGGCGAGCCCTGCGCGCAGTCCTTCCCCGGCCGCCCGGCGTCCCTTACGCCGCGCCACGGAGCCGGCTCGCGCGGCAGCGTCCAACGCCGGGCTCCGGTGGGCGGTGCGGCGTAGGGGATGCCGAGGAACTGCCGGGATCTCCCCTTCGCGATGCCCCGCACGCTTCCGGAATCCACGCGCACGGTCAGCGGCGCTCGCGCGGGCTCATGCGGCGAACGGCACGCCATCAGCGCCCCGGCGACCGAGACCGCCGCGAGCGCGGTGGACACGCTTCTGACTCCAGGGGACACGCTGCTGAGACCCGCCACGATGACGACCGCCCGTCTGATCACGTCCGCCGTCCGGCGGCACTCGTTCGAGAGCAAAGGACGGGATGACCCGCCGGTTCGACGCTAGGGAACCCGGCGCCCCGTAGCCTCAGCCCGGCGTCCCGTCTTGGACCCCCGACTCCGGACGGAGCGAAGGCCCCGCGCCCGCCCACGGATGTAGGCGCGGGGTCAGATCCAGCCCTGCTGCCAGGCTCGGTGGGCGGCGGCGTGGCGGGTGGGGGCCCGGAGCTTGGTCATGGCGGTGGAGAGGTAGTTGCGGACGGTGCCGGGGGCCAGGTGGACCTGGGCGGCGATCTCGTTGACCGAGGCTCCGGTGCGGGCGGCGCGCAGGACCTCCAGCTCGCGGTCGGTGAGGGGGCACTCGTCCTCGGTGAGGGCGGCCGCGGCGATGTCGGCGTCGACGTAGCGGCGGCCGGCGGCGACGTCGCGGATGATCTCGGCGAGCCGGGACGCGGAGGTCGTCTTCGGGACGAAGCCGCGGACGCCGGCGGCCAGGGCGCGGCGCAGGACGGCGGGCCGGGCGTGCCGGGTGACCAGGACGATCCGGGTCGGCAGCTCGGCCGTGATCTCCTCGGCGGCGCGCAGGCCGTCGGCGGGCGGCATCTCCAGGTCCAGGACCGCGACGTCCGGGCGGTGCTCGCGGGCCAGCCGGACCGCGTCGGTGGAGGTGGCCGCCTCGGCGACCACCTCCAGATCGTCTTCCAGCGCGAGCAGGGAGGCCAGGGCGCTGCGGAGGAGGTCCTCGTCGTCGGCGATCAGGAGCCGGATCATCGGTCGTCGCCGTTCGCGGCGGGCAGCGACGCGGTGAGTTCGAACCGGTCGGCGTCGCGGGTCCAGGTCAGGTCGCCGCCCGCGGTCCGCAGCCGGCCGGCGAGGGCGGTCAGGCCGGTGCCGGGGGCGGCGCCGGGGCCGGACGCGCCGTCGTTGCCCACCCGGAGGCGGGCGACGCCGCCGGTGACGCGGTAGTCGACGGACGCGTGGCGCGCCCGGCTGTGGCGGAGGAGGTTGGTGGTCGCCTCCCTCATCACCAGGCCGAGGAGGTGGCGGGCGGTGTCGCCGATGGCGGCGGGCTCCGCGGTGGTGCGGGCGTCGATGCCCGCGGAGGCGAGGATCCGGGTGGCGTTGGCGATCTCGTCGTCCAGGCTGGTGCGGCGGTAGCCGAGCACCACGGCGCGGGTGTCGCCGAGCGCGTCGGCGGCCAGCCGCCGGACCTCGCGCATCTCGGCGGCGGCGCGCGGCGGGTCGGTCTCGGCGAGCCGGGCGGCCAGCTCGCTCTTCAGGGCGATGACCTGCAGGTGGTGGCCCTGGATGTCGTGCAGGTCGGCGGCGAACCGGAGGCGCTCGTCCTTCACGGCGAGTTCGGCCGACAGGCGGCGCGCCTCGTCCAGCCGCCCCGCGATGTCCCAGGCCCACAGGGGGCCGAGCATGGCCCAGGCGACGAAGGCGGTGACCCCGGGCGGGAACAGCGCGGCGTACGGCAGTTCGCCGTCCCCGCTCAGGAGGCTGACGGCGCCGCCGGGCAGCGCCGCGGCGAGCACCGCGGCGGCGATCAGCCGGAGCCGGCGGCCGCGGTCCAGGTAGGTCGCGGCGACCGCCGTCATGATCGCGGGCGCGATCGGCCACAGCCCGTAGTCGCGCACGGCCAGGGGGCAGACGGCGAGCACGAGAGCGGCCAGCGCTCCGGCGGCCGGCCAGCCCGCGGGCGGGCGGGGCCGCGCACCGGCCGACAGCCGCGCGTTCAGCAGGGCCACCACCGCCGCGACCTCGACCGCCAGCGCGGCGGCGCCGAGAGCGCGCGGCTGGACCGGCACGTCGCCGTCCAGGATCCATTCGCCGGTGAGGAGGATGAGGACGGCCACGTTGGTGCCCGGCACCGCCCACCAGGTGTAGCGGCGGAACCCCGCCAGCCCTGCCTCGTCGGCCCCTGTGCGCACGCCGCCATTGTTCCAGCGGAAGGCGCCCCGGGCGGGTGTCATTTGTCCGGTATCCGCATGACAGATGTCATCCGCGCGCGTGGTGGTCCGCCACTACCCGGGACCGTCGCGCCGCCCGAGGGTGGAGGCGTCGCCCACCCGAGGAGGAGCACCGTGCGAGCACAGGAAGCCACGCGCCACGGCCGGGGTCACGCGCTGATGCGTCGCTGGCCCACGGCGGCGGCCCTCGCCGCCGCGGCGCTCATCTGGGGCGGCGGCCTCGGCGACCCGGACGAGGCGGTCTCCGGGTTCGGCGAGCTGCTGCTCCTGCTGGCCCTGGAGTACCTGATCCTCGCCCGGATCGGCCGGCGCGGGGCGTCCTGGCCCGTCGTCGGGTCCATGGTCGTGGCCATGGCCGCGATCGGCATGCTGGACGTGGTCCCGCTGTCCGCCGTCATCACGGCCGCCGCGCTGGTCCTGCTCGTCTGGGGGGCGTTCGCCGAGGCGCCAGACGGGCGGGCCGTCTTCGGAGCGCAGGCGGCCGGGATGGTCGGGTTCGGCGCCCTCGCGTTCGCGAGCCTTGCGGTCGACCCTGACCTCGGCCGCTACCTCGTCGCGGCCGGCTGGTTCCTGCACGGGGTGTGGGACGCCGTCCACCTCAAGCTCGACAGGGTCGTCTCCCGCTCCTACGCCGAAGCCTGCGGCGTGATCGACGTGGTGGTCGCCGCCATGCTCGTCTTCCTGCTGTGACCGGCCGCGGCGGGCCGGGAGAAGGCGCCGCCGTCCGGGAACATCGCGGCGAGTTCCGGCCTGGGGTGGTTGCGGCTGATGTTGCGTTCGAGGAGGGCCAGCGACTCCCGGACGCCGACGCTCCCCGCGGTGTGTTCGGGCAGGCGGCCGTCGTCGCGCTTGAGCCGGACGATCGCCTCCTCCATGGCGCTCTGGGCGGCGAACAGGCACGGGGTGCTGTAGATCGCGACCTCCACGCCGAGCTCGGTCAGCTCCGGCAGCGAGATGCGGGGCGACCTCCCGCCCGCGATCTGGTTGAACAGCAGCGGCTTGTCGCCGATCACCGCCCGGACCCGGCGGATCTGCTCGACGCTCCGGACGCCGTCGACCAGCACGACGTCCGCGTCGGTCCGCGCAAGCGCCTCGGCGCGGGCCAGCACCTCGTCCTCCTCGCCGGCATCGGTGCGGGCGACCACCACGAGGTCGCGCCGGGTCCGCAGCACCATGTCGAGCTTGTCGAGGTACTCCTGCAGTGGCAGGATCCGCTTGCCGTCCACGTGCCCGCAGCGCCGCGGCCGCTGCTGGTCCTCGAGGATCACGCCGGACGCGCCGATCAGCTCCAGCTGCTCGACCACGTGGCAGGCGACCTCGGGGTCCACGTAGCCGTCGTCGATGTCCACGAGCAGGTGCCGCCCGGGGAAGGCGAGCCGCAGCCGCTGCACGAACGCGACGATGTCGGGCCAGGCGATGAAGCCGATGTCGGGAAGGCCGTAGTGCGACGCCGCGAAGCCGAAGCCGGACACGAAGAGTCCGTTGTAGTGCTGCGCGGCGACGGAGGCGGAGAACATGTCGAAAACCCCGATCAGCGGGGTGGTGCCTTCCGACCTGATCTCGCGTCGGAGTTCTTCTCCGTAGTTCACCTTTTCTCCTTTCGTTGCATGGGGGCGCGGGCGACTTGTCCGACCAATACGGAACGCCACGGCTTGTGGCGACCACACCGCAGTCGGTATTCCGTGTCGTGAATAGTTACCCATGCGCAAAGCAAAACGCGGGTCAAGGAAGGGGAGGGAGGCGGCAAAAAGGCAAAGAAAACGGTCCGCTTTGGCGGGTGATGTTGGGAATTGTTCTTTTATTCGTCGCGACCGTTGCGGGAGCTGTGCTTGACCGCCCCGACCCGGCCGGGGCCCGGCCTCCGGCGGGCGGCGGACGCGCTCTGCGAACGCCAGGTGAACGCGCTGGAACCGGCGGGTTTCTATGCCCCTCGAAATACACATTGAACATCTAGTGCTTTTCACCTTCTGGAGGGGGCTCGTTTTCCTCGGCTACTCTCCCGTAGCTGTGGTCCCCGCGAGAAGACGAATTCGCCGTCGCATGCGCAGGAGCATGCCGGTCCGGCCCGTGCCGGCCGCCGTCATCTTTATCGCGAACGCGTTTTCCCGCAAGCCCGCCGAGAATGGCGGGCGGTGCTCCGCGACGGAGCCGAGGACGAGCAGCGAACCCGCCGTTCCGGGCCGCACCCCCCGCTCCGCGCGCGAGCAGGACGGCCCCGGCGGCACGACCCCCCGATTGGAGAACCGTCATGCGCAAACTGCTGAAGGCGACGCTGGTCGCGTGCGCCTTCGCGCTCGCGATGTGCGGTGTGACGTCCGCGAACGCCGCCGAGCCCCCCGGTGAGGGCGGTGTGCCGATCATCGGCGGCCACAACGCCACCGAGACCTATTCCTGGATGGTGTCGCTGAGCAACGGCTGCGGCGGCAGCCTGGTCGCGGCCCAGTGGATCGTCACGGCGAACCACTGCGGCTCGGCGTCGCAGGCCCGGATCGGCTCGACCTACAAGAACTCCGGCGGCGAGGTCCGCCAGATCGACCGGCGCACCACCCGGTCGGGCACCGACCTCACGCTGATGCACCTCTCCACCCCCGCCCAGTCCGCCCCGGTGAAGATGGCGCAGTCCAACCCCGCCGCGGGCACCCCCGTGCGGCTGCTCGGCTTCGGCTGCATGAGCTGGCCGAGCTGCAGGACCGCCACGGTCCTCCAGGAGATCGACCTGACGATCCTGCCCAGCAGCCGGTGCGCGGCCGGCGGCGGCACCGCCAACGACGTGTGCGTCTCGGGCGACCGGACGCACTCGGCCTGCCACGGCGACTCCGGCGGCCCGGCCGTCGTCGGCACCCGCGGCGACTGGACGCTCGTCGGCGAGACCCACGGCCCCGGCGACAACCTGGGCGAGTGCGCCACCACCACGCTCTACACCGGCATCGCGCCGTACCTGTCCTGGATCAATCAGCAGATCGGCCGCTGACCCCCCGCCCCCACCCCCGAGGAGCTCCCATGTCACTTCGCAGGATCATGGCGGCGCTGGCCGTCACGCTCGGACTGTCCTTCCTGGTGCCCGCCCTCGCCGTCGAGCCGGCGTCGGCCGCGGCCCCGGTCGCGGTCCGCACCATCTACTACGACGCCAGTGCCGCGCAGGAGTTCAGGGCGGCCGTCGACCAGGGCGCCGCGGCGTGGAACGCGGCCGTGCCGGCGATCCAGCTCAGGGCCGCGACCGGTGCGCAGGCCACCGTGAAGGTGTACGCCGACAACGGCTGGCCCCGCACCTACATGAACGGCTTCGGCCGCGCCACCATCTACATGGGGCGCGAGGCGGTCAACGACGGCTTCTACCCGCCGAGGATCGCGGCGCACGAGCTCGGGCACGCCCTCGGCCTGCCCGACAACCGCAACGGGCGCTGCGACTACCTGATGTCCGGCCACAGCTCGCCGACGTCCTGCCAGAGCACCACCCCGCACTCGACCGAGGCGGCCCAGGTCACCCGCAACGCGGGCGGTCTCGTGCCCGCCGCGCTCAGCCGGGAGACCCGGTACGCGGACTGCTTCGTCTTCTGACCGTCCGCCCTCTTCCGACCGCGTCGCACCGCGGGCACGACGCCGACACGTGCCCGCGGTGCCGCGCGTCCGGCCCCGTTCGCGCTGGTGCGCGCGGGTCTCATCGGGTAGGGAGGAAGTAAAGGGGGTTCGTACCTGGCCGAATCCCGGGACGGGCTCCCGGTCGCCGCGGCGGCGAGTCGATGCGAGGTGGTGGCGATGTGCAGGTGGATGGCCTACTCCGGGGACCCGGCCCTGGCGGAGGCCCTGCTCTTCCGGCCGGCCCATTCCCTGATCAACCAGAGCCTGCACGCCCGGCTGGGGGCGGAGACCACGAACGGGGACGGCTTCGGCGTCGGCTGGTTCGGGGACCGGCCGATCCCCGGCGTGTACAAGAGCGTCCTTCCCGCCTGGAACGACCCGAACCTGCGCGAGATCAGCCGGGAGATCCGGACCCCGCTGCTGTTCGCCCACGTCAGGGCCTCGACCGGCGCCGCGGTGCAGCGCAGCAACTGCCACCCGTTCCGGTACCGGCGGTGGCTGTGGATGCACAACGGGGCCATCGCCGACTACCCGCGGCTGAAGCGGGACGTCATGTTCGCGGTCGATCCCTCGCTCTACCCCGAGATCGAGGGCACGACCGACTCCGAGGCCCTGTTCTACCTGGCCCTCACCTTCGGCCTGCGGGAGGACCCGCCGGGCGCCGTCGCCCGCACCATCGGCCTCGTCGAGGACCTCGGGCGTCGCCACGGAGTGCCCGATCCGCTGCAGATGACGGTGGCCACCAGCGAGGGCGAGTCGATCTGGGTGTTCCGCTACTCCAGTCAGGGACGCACGAGGTCGCTCTTCTACTCCACCGACATCGCCGAGCTGCGCTCGCTCTACCCGGGGCTGGACGTCCTCCAGCGGCTCGGGACGGACGCGCGGTTCGTCGTGTCCGAGCCGATCCACCATCTCGAGGGCGCGTGGACGGAGGTGCCGGAGAGCTCGTACGCGGTCGTGCGGCCCGGCACCCACGAACTGCATCCCCTCGTCCCCGTCCGGAAGCCCGAGGAGAGCACCGCCTGACGTTCCGGTGGCGGCCCGTCCTCAGGCGGGCCGGGGCGGGGCGATCAGCCGCCAGGCGCCGGGGTGCAGGGTCCAGGTGCGGCTGGTGTAGGGACCGGACACCTCGCCGTCGCTGTTGCTCCGGAACTCCTCGCCGCTGATCGTGACCTTGCGGGCCTTGATGTGCAGGACGTCGTCCCGGTGGCGGTGGCTGCCGTCGCGCAGGCGCAGGGCGTAGGCGATCCGCGCGAAGGGCCCGGTGGCGGCGGAGACGACCAGCTCCATCTTCCCGTCACCCGGATGCGCGTCCAGCGCCAGCTGGGCGGAGCCGCCGGCGATGCCGGGCGCGTTGCTGAGCGCGGCCATCAGGAACTTGCCCTCGGCGACGAGTTCGCCGTCCGCCTCGGCCCGCAGCCGCCACCCGGAGTGGCGCAGGCCCGCGATGACCGCGCCGAGCGGGAACGCCGCCACCTTGAGCGTGCGCTTGAACCGCGTGGCGCTCTCGGCGGCCGAGGCGCCGATGCCCACGTGCACGGCGTTGAGGGTGACGCGGCCGTCCTCGTCGACGACCATGTCCAGCTCGCGGTGCCCGCCGTCCAGCAGGAGGCGGACGGCCTCGTCGGGGTCGAGCGGGATGCCGAGGTTGCGGGCGAGGTCGTTCCCGGTGCCCATCGGCAGCAGCCCGACCGTCCGGTCGAGCTCGCCGCGCCGGTGCAGGGTGCTGACCAGGCGGTTGATGGAGCCGTCGCCGCCCGCGGCCACGACGACCGCCTTGCGGTCCCTGTCCAGCGCCTCGTCGAGGTCGTCGGGCGCGACGCACGGGCAGACGGTGACGTCCCGCCCGGCGTCCCTGAGCAGCGCGGCCACCCGGTCCAAGGTCTGGGCGTCATGCGTGCCGGCCTTGGCGTTGGTGAAGAGAATCATGGTCCTCAGATCGGCCGTGCGGAGCCTCCGGGGGCGTTGCTCGGCGACGGAGGCCTGGGGGGATCCCACACCGCTTCTGCTTTCCCTCCCCCGCCCGGATGATGCAGGTGGCGGGTGTAGGACGGGTCACGGTGCCACGGGACGGGAGCCGCGGCCCCCGGACCGCCTCACCGGGTGACGCGGATCTTGGACTGGCCGTGCGGGAGGTCCTCCCAGTCGTCCATGAAGCGTGCGGTGAAGCCGTGGCGCTCGGCCAGGGAGGTCAGGGTCTCGGTGCGGTAGTAGAAGTCCTCGCGCAGGACGTGGTGCTCGGTTCCCTCGGTGCGGTCGAAGGTGAAGTCGAAGAAGCCGCCGGGGGCGAGGACGCGCCCCACGTTCGCGAGGCATTCGTCGATGACCTCCAGCGGCGAGTGGCTGAAGACGCTGTGCGCGTGGACGACCGTGAAGTGCTCCGAGGGCAGGAACCGCAGTTTCAGGTCGCCGACCAGCGTCAGGTGCGGCAGCTTCTCGCGGAGGTCGTTGCGGACGAGGGTGTGCTGCGCGGCGAGCAGGATGTCGGGCGAGATGTCGATGCCGTAGTAGTTGCCGGCGTCGAGGTAGTCGATGAACCGCCAGCCGGCGCGCAGGTTGCCGCAGCCGATCTCCAGGAGCCGGTCGTCCGGCTTGAGGCCGTGCCTGAGCAGGTAGTCGAACTGCATCTGGCCGAGGGCGAGCCAGCGTTCGCGGGTGGGGCTGCCGACGGCGGCCTCCGGGCTCCGGGCCGCGTCGGCCCTCATGACGGCCCGGTAGTAGGCGACGTGGTCGCGGCTGGAGACCCGGAATTTCAGGTCGCGCGCCATACGTGACAGATATGTACCGATCTTGTCTGGATTCTGGGCGGCGTAGCGCAGCCGGTACGCCAGGCTCGCGCGATTCCGGCTGGTGGGCGGCAGCGCTTTCGTCATCGGGCTCGTCCCCCAAGGAGCACCTGCGGTTCGCCTCGTGACCTACCCTTCCGCCGCGCCCCGTAAAAGCGGCGGCGCGGCGGAAGCGATCATTCGCGCACCCGGGGAAGGCCGAAGTCGTCGAAAAGGGAAGGGGCCATAAAACTCGAAATGCGGGCGATTCCGGAGCGGGTGGGAGTGACCACCATCAGGGAATGCGCGTGCAGGATCCCGTCCTCGCCGCGCAGGTACGCGCCGAAGGCCGGCTGGCCGTTCGCGCGGACGGGCACGAGCAGGTGGGGATCGCGGCCTGAGGGCAGCCGCGCGGCGAGCAGCCGGCCGATGGCCTCCCGGCCTCTGAACCAGTGCGGAACGGGCGGCATCTCCCAGGCCGCCTGCTCGGTGAGCAGCCGGGTGAGCCCGGCGATGTCGACCGTCTCGAAGGCCCTGGCGAACCGGTCGAGCAGCTCGCGGCGCGCCGGCTCGTCCGGCTCGGCGATCTCGTCCCCGGCGGGGACCAGCCGCTCCAGGCGGGACCGGGCGCGCAGCAGCGTGCTGTTGACCCCCGCGCCGGTCATCCCGAGCGTCCCGGCGACCTCCGCGGCGGACCAGCCCAGCACGTCCCGCAGGACCAGCACGGCCCGCTGCCGGGCGGGCAGGTACTGCAAGGCGGCGATCAACGCCAGCCGCAGGCTCGCCCGCTCGGCGACGACCGCCGCCGGGTCCTCCGGGGCACCGCCGACGAGCCGGTCGGGCAGGGGCTCCAGCCAGGGCACCTCCGGGGCGCGCGACCCGGGCGGCGGCACGTCGCCTGACGGCGAGGCCAGGCCCGAGGGCAGCACGCGCCGGCTGCTGTGCTCCAGAGCGTTCAAGCAGGCGTTCGTGGCGATCCGGTACAGCCACGTGCGCAGCGACGCCCGTCCGTCGAAGGACGCATACGCTCGCCACGCCCGCAGGTACACCTCCTGGACCAGGTCCTCGGCGTCGTGGACGGAACCCAGCATCCGGTAGCAGTAGGCCAGCAGCTCCCGCCTGAACGGATCCGTCAACCGTCCGAACTCCTCGGGACCGGCATCTCTCTCATCGGTCTTCATAGGACGCACCTCCCCCTGTACTGACCGGAGAGCGGGGCCGGATTCGTCGGCCTCCACCCGCTGAGTACCGCCCGCGCGGGCGGTTTGTACAGGCGACGGCGAGCCGCCGGCCGGCTCGCCCGATCACCTGGAGGGAACGCGCATGGCGCAGAGGACAAGCGGCGGGCTGCTCGGCCTGACCGCGACGGCGTCGCTGATGGTGGCGCTGGACGCGACGGCGGTGACGACCGCGCTGGCCAGGATCCGGCTCGACCTGTCGGCCACCATGGAACAGCTCGAATGGACCGTGAACGCCTACGGGCTCAGTTTCGCCGTCCTGCTGATGACCGGCGCCGCGCTGGGCGACCGGTTCGGGCGCAGGCGGATGTTCGTGAGCGGGCTCGGCCTGTTCACGGCGGCCTCGGCGGCCTGCGCGGCGGCCCCCGGCATCGGCTGGCTGATCGCCGCCCGCGCGGTCCAGGGGTGCGGGTCCGCGCTGGTGATGCCGCTGGCGATGGCGCTGCTGAGCCATGGCGTCCCGCCCGAGCGGCGCGCCCGGGCCCTCGGCGCCTTCGCCGGGGTCACCGGCCTGGCGGTGGTGGCCGGGCCGGTGGTGGGCGGGATCGTCACCGAGGGGCTCGCCTGGCAATGGATCTTCTGGCTCAACGTGCCGATCGGGCTGGCGGTCATCCCGCTGGTGCTCCGGTACGTCCCTGAGAGCCGCGGCGGCGGGGCCTCCTTCGACCTCGGCGGCGTCCTGCTGGTGACGGGCGGCGCGCTCGGCCTGGTCTGGGGCCTGGTCCGCGCGGACGGCTCGGGCTGGGACGCCGCCGAGGTGGACGGCGCGCTGGCGGCCGGGGTCCTGCTGCTCGCCGCCTTCGTCGCCTGGGAGCTGCGCACCCGCGAGCCGATGGTGCCGATGCGGCTGCTGCGCTCGCGCGGCTTCTCCGCGGGGAACGCCGCCGGGCTCCTCATGTACGCGGCGCTGTACGGCTCGCTGTTCTTCATGGCCCAGTTCCTCCAGACCGTCCTCGGGGCCGGGCCGATGGCCGCCGGGCTCCAGCTCGTCCCGTGGACGGCGACCGTGACCGTGATCGCGCCTGCCGCGGGGGCGCTGGTGAACCGGGCCGGGGCCCGTCCCCTCACCGCGGCCGGACTGACCCTGCAGGCGATCGGGATGGGGTGGATCGGCCTCACCGCCGGGCCCTCGACCGCCTATCCGGAGCTGATCGCGCCCATGGTCGTCGCGGGGGCCGGGATCAGCATGGCGATGCCCGCCGCGCAGACCGCGGTCATCAACTCCGTCGCCGCGCGGGAGATCGGCAAGGCGTCCGGCGTGTTCAACGCCCTGCGGCAGCTCGCCGCGGTGCTGGGCGTGGCGGTCGCCGCCGCGGTGTTCACCGCCGAGGGCGGCTACGGGACCGCGGGGACCTTCTCCGACGGCTTCGGGCCCGCCCTCACCCTCACGGGCGCGCTGTCGCTGGCAGGTGCGGTCGCCGCCCTGTTCCTGCCCGGACCCGACCGGACGGCCCGGCCCCTTCCGGCGCCGCCGGTTCCGCGACGCGCGCCCGAGCCGACCCGCTGAAGCGCGGAGAAGCCGTGCCGTCAGCGGGTCGGCGGATCACCGGAGTCCGGCGGCGTAGTCGGCGAAGCGCTCGTCGACCTGCTCCGGGGTGAGGCCGAAGTCCGCGAGCGAGTACCGGTGGGCGGGTTTCGCGGCGCCGGTGGAGCTCTCGCCGTGGAGCCTCGTCATGGCGGCGCGGGCGTCGCCGGTGAACGGCAGCCCGAACCGCGCGTAGACGGACTCGACCGTGCCGATCGGGTCGCGGACGAAGTCGTCGTAGTGGACGTCCGCGAACCGCGCGGGGTCGTGGCGCGCCCGTTCGGCGCGGAACAGGTCGAGGCCCCGGCCCCACAGGTCGAGCTGGTCGCGGCCGATCACGGGGCCGGCGAACACGTCCGACCATCCGGCGGTGGCGTGCGCGGCCAGGCTGCACATCGACGCCATCGCGGTGCGCGGCGTGCGGTGCGTCTGGACGATCAGCGCGTCGGGATAGACCTCCAGCAGCGCGTCCAGCGCGAACAGGTGGCTGGGGTTCTTCAGCACCCAGCGCCGTCCGGGATCGTTCAGGCCGATGAGCTGGAGGTTGCGCCGGTGCCTGCGGTAGGCGTCCGTCCAGTCCTGCCCGGCGAGCCACGACGAGTAGCCCGGCAGGTGCGCCAGGCACTCGAACGAGATCGACAGCATGCTCTGGCGGAGCAGCTGCCAGCACTCCTCGACGGAGTCCGCCGAGATGTAGTGGACGCCCATGAACTCGGGGTTCTCCACGTGGTGCCGCCGGTACCCGGCGTCGATCGCCTGGAAGACCGGGTCGCCGGCCCAGGTCTCGCGCGGCGGGCGCGGCTGCGGCACCTCGGCCAGCCACAGGTCGAGGCCCTGGTGCGCGGGGTCGGCGGTGAGCAGCCGGTGCAGGGCCGTGGTCCCGGTGCGGGGCAGGCCGGTCACGAAGATCGGCCGTTCGACGGGGACGTCCGCGTGGCCGGGGTGCCGCCGCCAGGCCGCCTCGGAGTACTGCCGGGCGACCAGGGCGCCGCGCAGCATCGCGCGCTGCGCCCTGTTGCCGAGCGGGGTGAGCCCGGCCTCCCCGGCGAGCGACTCCAGCAGCACCTTCAGCCCTTCGAGGTACTCGTCGCCGCCGAAGTCGTCCGAGCCGGTGATCCTGGCGGCCGAGGCGTGCAGGTCCTCGACGGTCCCCACGCTGTCGCGACCGTTCGTCATCGGTCCGTCCCTTCCTAGTGGTGCCACTCGCCGGAGTTGACGTCCAGGCACTGGCCGGTGACGGCGCGGGCCAGCGGCGACAGCATGAACACGGCGGCGTCGGCGACCTCGTCGGGCTCGGGCAGCTTGCGCAGGTCGGTCGTCGCGGCGTTCTCGTCGTAGACCTGCTGCGCCGTCACGCCGCGCTTCTCCGCGAGGTGGTGGAAGTACCACTTGAGGTTGGGCGCCCAGATGTAGCCGGGCGCGATCGTGTTGACGCGGATCCCGCGCGGCCCGAGCTCGGTGGCCAGGTTCTGCGCCATCGCCAGCAGTGCCGCCTTGGCCATCTTGTAGGCGCCAAACGTCCGGCGGGAGTGCCGCAGCACCGCCGAGTTGATCATGACGACGGAGCCGCGGGAGTCCTCCAGCGCCGGGACGAACAGCCGGGTCAGGTGGAGCGCGGCGAGGACGTTGGTCTCGAAGCCCGCCCGCACCGCATCGAGGTCGACCTTCGTCAGGTCGGTCAGCGGCGGGGTGGCGAAGGCGTTGTTGACCAGGCCGTCCACCCGGCCGAACGCCTCCCGCGCGGCCGCGGCCAGCCGCTCGCAGGCCGCCGCGTCCCGGATGTCGGTCGGGACGGTCGCGGTCCGCCGCCCGAGGTCCTCGACCTCCTTGGCGACCTCGGCGAGCCGCTCCTCGTTGCGCGCGGCGAGCACGACGTCGGCCCCGGCCTTCGCGCACTGGAGCGCGAGCCCCCGGCCGAGCCCCGGGCCCACGCCGGAGACGACGACGACCTTGCCCTCCAGCAGTCCGGCGCCCATCAGCCCAGCATCCTCTTCGCCACGGCGGTCTGGCGGGCGGCGATCCGCTCCGCCCACTCCCGCCTCCCGACGCGCTGGCTCTCGTGGAAGGGCAGGGCGCGCGGGAGGTCCGCGAACGGGACGACCTCGACGCTCGGCCCGTCCTCGGGTGTGAGGTCGCGGGCGAGCCTCTGCCAGCGGAACTGCAGGTAGCCGCGGCGGTGCCCGGTCCGCTCGATCCAGTTGGCGAGCCCCGGATCGTGCTCGCTGACGACGTACCGGATCATGCCGTCCTCGTCCACGCGGGCCTGGTCCGCGGTGAGGCTCGTCTGGTGGTTGATGTAGTCGAGCGAGACGTACCACATGCTGCCGAGCTGGAAGCCCTGGTAGGGCGCCACCTCACGATCGGCGGCTGGGCAGGTGACGACCATCACCTCGTCGTCGTCCAGGTCGTAGTGGCCGACGGACGAGAACTGCGTCGCCAGGCCGCCGGGCGTGGGCCGCGGCTCGGTCAGCGTGTTGACCGGCAACTGCAGGTAGTGCCATTCCGGGAAGGCCAGGAAGGTGCGGATCCGCGACACCAGCATCTTGCCCGCGATCTCGTACCGCCGGGCCATCCGGTCGGACGGGACCGGCAGCGGGGAGGTCCCGAGCGTGTCGGCCCGGTGGATGCGGATCTCGCCCGGCCTCTCGTTCTCCCAGTCGCTGAAGACCTCCCGCACGATGAGCATCGCGGAGCCGGGGGCGAGCGCGACGTAGCCGGGCCCGGCGTCCTCCCTCGGAGGGCCGAATCGCAGCCGGAACGTCCCGTCCTCGGCGATGTCCAGCTCGCGGTCGTCGAAGGCGGTGAGGCTGTCGGGCGACTTGGCCGGCGAGTAGTCGCCGTTCATGACCTGGAAACTGAGGTCGGCGGTCGTCCCCCGGCGCCCGGTCACGACGTATTCGGCGTCGTCCCGGATGTAGGCGTGGAAGTACAGCGTGTCGGGATTGTCGAGCCCGAGCTTGGTGTACGGCCCGGTCGACGACGCGAAGAACGGATAGTCCCGCTGGTAGGCGCCCACCATGTGCAGTGACGCCTTGATGCTGCCGGCCAGGTAGTCGAGGCCCTCGGCCAGGTCCTGGTCGGTCTTGACGTGCGGCGCGGCGCGGATGATCCGCTCCGCCTCCACGACCGCGTCGGCGAACGAGCGCGTCGCGGCGTCCGGGCGGTCGGTGCTGCCTTCGGCTGGATCGGTGGCCACCGGGCTCTCCTCGGGTCGCGGGCGCGAGGCCGTGCTCTGGCGGGAGGGAGACTAGAACGCGTTCTAAGCAGCGGGCAAAGACCGGGTCCCGCTCAATGGGAGGTCGTGAACTTCAGGCTCGGCGCGTCGTCCAGCGACACCATGTACTCGTAGGTCCGCCGGTGCCCGGTCCTCTCGACCCGCCATGCGCCGCCGTCCCGCCGGTAGACGTCGTGGTAGAAGGCGGCGCCCCGGATGAGCAGCCGGTCCGCCGGGAGGATGATCGTGTCGTCCAGCGACCAGATCCCGGTCGCCCGGTCCCCGTCGAGGTCGATCTCCGGGCAGCCGGCCGTGTGGGTGCTGATCTTGTCCGGTCCGAGGTTGGACCGCATGTACTCGACGATCGCGTCCCGCCCCTCCAGCCTGAGCGTCTCGCCCAGCACCGGCGTGTCGTACTCCGCCACCGCGTCCTCGGTGAACACCCCGGCGAACTCGTCCCACAGCTTGAGGTCGACGCACCGCAGGTACCGGTACTTGAGCCGCCGAATCTCTTCCAGCGCAACCAGATCCATGCGCCCCAGCCTCCTAGCTCCTCCGGCAAAACACAAGAACACGTTCTACCCATCGGGCCGGGCCCGCGGAAGGGGGTGCGCCGCTCCGGCGGGACCAAAGATCCGGCAAAAGGTCGGCATCGCCTGATCGGTGCCCGCCGCGCCGAGGCCAAGCGGACATGCGAGATCCACCAACTCCCCCGCGCCCGGATTCCGGTGCCCGGCAAGGGAAGCGCGCGATGGCGGCCGTGGAAACGCCTCCGCGCTCTTGAGAAGATCGGCCGTCCGCGGTCGCCGTTCCGGCCCGCCGGCCAGGATTACGCTGGTAGAGGTGATGGCACCGGTCATACTCGTGGTAGATCACGACGCGGGCTCGCGGCGGGTCCTCCTCGCCGACCTCACGCGACGGCTGGGCGAGGCGTTCACCGTGAAGGGCGCGAGTTCGCCCGGCGAGGCGTGCGACGCGCTGCGGGAGATGGCGCGGGCCGGGGAATCCGTCGCGCTGCTGATGGTGGACGACGCCTGCGCCGACGTCCTTCCGCGGGCGCACGAGCTGTATCCGAACGCCAGGCGCGTGCTGATGGTGGACCGCGACTACACCTCGACCAGTCCTGCCGTCCAGGCGATCGCGCTCGGGTCCGCCGACTACCACCTCGTCCGGCCGTGGACGAACGACGAGACGATGCACCGGGCGGTGAGCGAGTTCCTGTCCTCGTGGACGGAGGAGCAGGAACCGGCGTTCGAGCTGTTCCGCGTCGTCGCCGAGATGGACGACCCCCGGATGCTGCGGCTGCGCGACGTGATGGCGCGCTTCAACCTGCCGTTCGTCGTCCACCCGCCCGGCGGGGAGACCGGGCGGCGGCTGCTGGAGGAGGCCGGCGCCGACGCGTCGCGGCTGCCGGTGGTGGTCCGCTACGACGGCCGGGCGTACGTGGACCCGCAGGTCTCCGACCTCGCGTGCGCGATGGGCGTCAGCGTCGAGAACGACCTGGAGGTCTGCGACGTCGCCATCGTCGGCGCCGGGTCGGCCGGGCTCACGGCGGCCGTGTACGCGGCATCCGAGGGGCTCGACACCGTGCTGCTGGAACGGGCCTTCTCGGGCGGCCAGGCGGGGACCAGCCCGATGATCAGGAACTACCCCGGGTTCCCGCACGGCATCGCCGGGGGCTACCTGATGGAGCGCACCTGCGAGCAGGCGTGGCTGATGGGCGCGCACATCGTCTTCGCCCAGCAGGTCGTCGGCCTGGAGAGCCGCGGCGACCGGCGGGTGGTCCGCATGGCGGACGGCTCCGAGGTCAGCGCACGCGCGGTGCTGATCGCCACGGGCGTCGACTGGCGGCGGCTCGGCGTCCCCGGCCTGGAGGCCCTCGTCGGCTCCGGCGTGTTCTACGGCATGGCCGTGGGCGAGAGCCGCGCGATGCGGGGCCAGGACGTCTTCATCGTCGGCGCCGGGAACTCGGCGTGCCAGGGCGCGCTGCACCTGGCCAAGCACGCCCGCACGGTCACGCTCGTCGTCCGGGGCGACGGCCTGGCGAAGTCGGCGTCGACCTACCTGCTGCGCGCCATCGAGTCGACGCCGAACATCGTCGTCCGCCGGCGGACCGAGGTGACCGGATGCGGCGGAGGCGACCGCCTGCGGTCCCTGACGCTCGCCGACCGGGCGGCGGGCGCCACCGAGCGCGTCCCGGCCGCCGCGCTCTTCATCATGATCGGCGGCGAGCCGCACACGCGGTGGCTCCCGGACGGCATCGCCTGCGACGAGCAGGGCTACCTGCTCACGGGCCGCGAGATCGACGACCGGGCCCCGCCGCGCCGGGCCCTCGACCGGGACCCGATGCCGCTGGAGACGAGCATGCCCGGGGTCTTCGCCGCCGGAGACGTGCGCAAGGGCTCGATCAAGCGGGTCGCCTCGGCGGTGGGCGAGGGCGCCACGGCCGTCCGCTCGGTCCACGAGTACCTGTCCCTCTGAGCCGCTATGCCGGTTATCGACGGTTTTCGGGGACGGTTGGCGAATTCCGGGGACGGGAGCACTTCCGGCGCGGCACTCTGAGGCCGTCGAAACGGAAGCGCCTGTCCTGGAGAGTGGTCCTGTGGTCGACGGCTCGCTTGAGAACGTCCCGTCCGAAACGGCTGAGATCGCCGAGACACCGGAAGGGGAGGCGTCCTGGCTCGGGCGCGGCGTCGCGTTGTTCACGCCCGTGTTCGCCGTGGCGGCGGGGTGGCTCGCCGGTGCCGTGGCGCAGCTCGTGCCCGGAGCCCACCTCGACGAGACGCAGGTGACCACGTTCATGGTGGCCGCGTCGACCGCGGCGCTCGGATCCGGGTGGAAGTGGCTCCAGGGATGGCAGCAGCACGAGCGCCTCGTCGCCGACGGAAAGGCCGCGCCCGTGAAGAGCAGCCGGGAGCGGCGGCGTCGCCCGGCCAAATGAAACGGGCGCGCGGAAGGTAGGCATAGCTCTACCGCGAAGCGGGAGGCACGCCCACGGACAGGCCATGGCGCGCCCGGCAAAGTGTTCCGCAGATGCAGATTCCTCCTCGCCCCTGAGAAAGGCAGTCTCGTGGACACAGTTCTCGCCCGGCGCTTCACCGGATGGACCGGCCTCGCCTCCGCCGCCGCCCTCATCGTCGGGGTCCCGCTGTACTTCGTCTACTCGGGCTCGCCGCCGGACTCCAACGTCCTGTCCCGCCTCCTCCTGCAGATCCTGGCCCTCGGATTCCTGCTCCTCTTCGTGACGGGTTTCCGGGAACTGGTGAAGAGCGTCGACCCGCGTTACGAATGGGCGGGGAACTTCGCCTTCGCCGCCGGGATCGCCTACGTCGTCGTCACCCTCGTCTCCAGCGGGCTGGAGGGCGGAGCCGTCATCGCCGCGGACCGTCCGATCGACCCGACCATCTCCGTCAGCGGGACGTACATCCTGTACGGGTCCATCGGGCGCATGCTGCTGGCGTTCTTCCTGGTCGCGCTCGGATACGCGGTGCGGAAGACCGGCGCGCTGCCGGGCTGGACCGGCATGTCCGCCTACGTGCTGGCCGCGATCAACATCGCCTTCATCCCCTCGCTCTTCTTCGGCAACGAGCCGGCGTTCTTCTACGCCGCCAACGGCTGGGGCACCACCGCCTCGCTGGGCGCCATCCTCAGCTACTGGCTCCTGATGATGGGCGTCGTCGCCCTCCGCAGTGAGCGAGGCGCCGCCGGGCGCCTGGCGGCGGGGACGCACAGAGTCCGCGGCTGAATTCCGCGAGCAGGCCCGATGGCCGCCGAAGGCACACCGCCTCGGCGGCCATCGGGCTGCCGGCGACTTCTGCGCGCTGCCGGCCACTTCTGCGCAATCGGCGCCCGGGCCTGGCCGCCACAGGTTCATCCGCCGGCATTGCACGGTCGTCCCGCGTTCATCCGGCGGCCTTTTCCTGTCGCTAGTCATGGTCCGTGCGCGCCATTCTCGTGCTTCTGACTCTCGCACTCGCGCTCGTGGGATGCGCGACCGCCAGGGCCTCGATCCACCGCCAGGACGTCATCGTGATCGGGGTCAAGGCGGACCAGCCCGGGCTCGGGCTGAGGAAAAACGGGGTGTTCCAGGGGTTCGAGGTCGACGTGGGCGCCGACATCGCCCGCCGCCTCGGGGCGTCCCGGGTGACGTTCCGCGAGGTCAGGTCCGACGACCGGGAGCGACTGCTGAACCGGCGCGCCGTCGACCTGGTGCTCGCGTCCTACTCGATCACGCCGGACCGGGCCAGGCTCGTCGCCTTCGGCGGCCCCTACTACGTCGCCCACCAGGACGTCATGGTCCGGCGGGGCGAGACCCGCGTCCGCAGCGTGCGCGATCTCGCCGGGCGGAGGATGTGCCAGGCCAGCGGCTCGGTCTCGACCGAGCGGGTGGTGGTCGGTCTGAGCATCCCCGCCCGGCTCGTCCCGGGCTCGTCCTACAGCGACTGCGTGGCGAAGCTGCGGTCCGGGGCCGTGGACGCCATCTCCACCGGCGACCTGGTGCTCGCCGGGTTCGCGGCCCCCGACCTGAGGATCATCAACGCCCCTTTCACCGACGAGCGGTACGGGGTCGGGATGCGCAAGGACGACGCGGACGGCTGCGAGGCGGTGAACCGGGCCATCACGACGATGTACCAGGACGGGACGGCGGGCCGCCTGCTGGACAAGTGGTTCGGCAGGAGCGGGCTCACGCTCGTCCGCGAGGTCCCCGAGTTCGAGGGCTGCTCGTAATGTCGGCGCCCCTGGCTATGGTCGAGACGTGGCTGAGGACAGGGACGCTTGGGACGATCTCTTGGCGGCGGGCTTCCTGCACGCCCTGCGGGAGGCCCACCGCGAGGCGACGCTGGCCGTCTTCGGCGGGCTGAGCCGGGCGGCCGGGTTCACGGAGCGGACGTACGGGGTCGGCGCCTTCGACGCGCTGGCGTCGCAGATCGACCGGGTCTTCGAGGCCGAGCCGCAGGTCGTCCGCGACGATCTGAACGGCTCGCCCGGCTGGCGGTACGGGCCGTACCGCGTGCTGCTCAAGCGGCACGAGTTCGGGAACGTCAGGGGCATCCGGTGGGACCGCGACAGCCCCACCAAGCAGGCCGTGGCGCGGCAGACCTACGTCGAGGACCCGCAGCTCGCCCTCCCGCTGGGCGTCGGGCCGCGCGACACGCCCGGGGTCGTGACGCTGGTGCTCGCGCACAGCGCCACCGAGGCGCCGCTGGAGATGGAGCTCTTCCTGGGCCGCCCCCGGTGGAACGCCGACGGCGGCACCGCCTGGCACTGGGTCAGGCCCCTGGACGACACCATCGGGGCCGATCCACGTCGTAAGCTCGTCGAGCGGACGATGCCGCTGTGGGACGACCGGGAAGCGGACGTCCCGATGCGGCTCCGCGGGGAGACGAAGACGGCCTAGCAGAAGGTGGCGCGGGGTGCTGTTCGACTGCGAGCGGCTGACGCTCGCCCGGCGGCTCAGGGGCCTGCGCAAGAACCAGCTCGCGCAGGCCGTGGGGACGACGCCGAAGGCGATCGGGCAGTACGAGGCGGGCGTGCAGAGGCCCGAGGAGACGACGGTGCGGCGGCTGGCGATCGCGCTGGGCGTGCCCGTCGAGTTCTTCCAGAGCGGCCGCAGCCCGGTCTCCATGGACGGGGCCCACTTCCGGTCGCTCCGGTCGACGACGCAGATCGAGCGCGACCAGGCGCTCGCCTACGGGCGGATCGCCACCGACGTCGTCGCCGTCCTCGAAAGGCTCGTCGACCTTCCCGAGGTCGACCTTCCCGAGTACCCGGTCTCGCCGGAGGAGATCGCCGGCCCGGGGCCCGCCGAGGCCGCCAGGCTGACCAGGAAGGCGCTGGTCGAGCGGGCCGGGCCGGTGCCGCACGTCGTCCGGCTGCTGGAGTCCCACGGCGTGATCGTCCTCGTGCTGCCGCGGGCGGCCGAGCGCGTGGACGCGTTCAGCGTCGGCGTCCACCCGAGGCCGATGGTGTTCTTCAACCCCGCCAAGGGCGACTACTGGCGCAACCGGTTCGACGCGGCCCACGAGCTGGGCCACCTGGTGATGCACGCCGACGCCGAGCCCGGCGAGAAGATCGTCGAGGACCAGGCGCACCGGTTCGCGGCGGAGTTCCTCATGCCGGAGGCCGACATCGCCGGCGAGCTGCCCGCGGGCCCCGACTGGGACCGGCTCGCGCGGCTGAAGGCGTCCTGGGGCGTCAGCATGGCGGCGCTGCTCTACCGGGCCCGCACGCTCGGGATCATGAAGGAGCCGGTGTACCGCGACGCGATGAGCACGCTGAGCTCGCGCGGCTGGCGGCGTCAGGAGCCCGGCCCGGCCCGCCCGCTGGAGCAGCCGACGATGCTGACCCGCGCGCTGGAGGTCGTGGAGGGCGCCGGCACGGATCGTGACCGGATCGCCGGGGACGCCCGGGTCACCCGCGCCGATCTGGACCTGCTCGTCCCGCGCCGGTGACCCCTTCTGGAACGCTCCGGCCCGCGCTCAACACAATGGCGTGATTGGTAAAGCGGCTGCGCCGGATACGTATCTCTGTCGAGAGGTCTCCTGCGCGTTCACGATTGCCTGTGAGACCCTCCGAGAGTGTTGCCGGACCAACGTACGGAACGCTGGAGACCTGGTGCTTGACAATCGGCTGGCGAGTCCCACCGCGCTGCGCATGCAGCTCGGGGCGCGGTTACGGCGGATGCGCGAGGAGCGCGGTCTCAGCCGGGTGGAGGCGGGCGAGGCGATCCGCGGCTCGGCGTCCAAGATGAGCAGGCTGGAGCTCGGACGGCACGGCTTCAAGATCCGCGACGTGCTCGACCTGCTCACCCTCTACGGCGTCGAGGACGAGGACGAGCGGAATGGCTTCGTGCAACTCGTCCGGGAGGCCAGGAAGCCCGGCTGGTGGCAGGGCTACGGCGATATCGTGCCGAGCTGGTTCGAGCAGTATCTCGGCCTGGAACAGTCGGCGGCGACGATTCGCACTTACGAGGTGCAATACGTTCCCGGCCTTCTCCAAACACGCGACTACGCGCGGGCCGTCATCGGCCTGGAGCACCATGACGCGGCCTACGGGGGCCTCGAACGGCGCCTGTCCCTCCGGATGCGGCGGCAGGAGATCCTGCACCGCCCGACCGGCGCGACGACGCTCTGGGCGGTGATCGACGAGGCGGCGCTGCGGAGGCCGATCGGCGGGCCGCGGACGATGCGCGGCCAGATCGAGCACCTGATCGCGGTGTCGGAGGGCATGCCCAACGTGAAGGTGCAGGTCCTGCCGTTCGCGGCGGGCGGGCACCTGGCGCTGGGCGGCCCGATCACCATCGTGCGGTTCGCCGAGTACGACCTGGACGACGTGGTCTACCTGGAGCAGCTGACCGGCGCCCGCTACCCGGAGGGCCAGGAGGCCGTCCGCTACCAGAAGATCATCGATCTGCTGGGCATCCGCGCGGCCCGCCCCGCCCGCACCACGACCTTCCTCAGGGACCTGCTCGACGAGCTCTGATCCCCCGTCGGGACGAGCGACTTCCCCCTCCGGCGGGAGGGGCGCCGCCCCCCGCGCTCACTACCGTCCCCCGTGACGTGGAAGACGATCCGGCGGGCGGCGGGAATGGACGGTTCAGCGACGATCATCGCGTTCCTCATCGGAACGGCGATCAACACCTGGGTCATGGCGTACGGGGCGAGGAGCCTGCTCGACACCCGGTTCCCCCTGTTCCGGACGCTCGTGGCGGGCGCGGTCGGGCAGGCGGTCGCCAGCCCGATCATCAGCGCGCTGATCGGCGACGTGCGCGCGGACCGGGAGCCCGCGGCCCTGACCTGGCTCGCCTGCCTCGGCTTCGCGTGCGCGCTCCTCGTCTCGATGACGATCCTGGTCCTGTGGGAGGCGTTCGTCCCGACCGGGACGGTGCCGTCGCCGCTCCACTGGTTCGGCGCCGTCCGGTCGCGGATCGCCCGGACCCGCCGGTACCGGCGCATCTCGTTCATCTTCCTGCGCCACGGCCTCGGTCCGTACCTGCGCGGACGCGCGCGCCCGAGCGCCCGCACCGCGCGCTCGTTCACGCACGCCCTCGAACAGGGCGGCGTCGTGTTCGTCAAGCTCGGCCAGGTCCTGTCGACCCGGCGGGACGTGCTGCCGCCGGAGTTCACCCGGGAACTGGGGCGGCTGCAGGACTGCGCCACACCGGTCCCGTGGCCGCAGATCGAACGCGTCCTCCACGAGGAGCTCGGCGACACGCGCGGCGTCTTCGCCTCCTTCGACCGGACCCCGCTCGCCGCCGCGTCCATCGCGCAGGTGCACCGGGCCACGCTCCGGTCCGGCGAGGAGGTCGTCGTCAAGATCCAGCGGCCGGGCGTCCGCGCGGTGGTCGAACGCGACCTCGACATCGTCGGCCGCCTCGCCCGGACGCTCCACGAGCGCGCCGGATGGGCCAGGTCGTTCGGCGTCGTCGACCTCGCGGACGGCTTCGCGAGCGCGCTGCGCGAGGAACTCGACTTCCGCGTCGAGGCCCGCAACATGGCCTCGGTCGCGGCGACCGCCCGCACCGGCGACGTCGTCGTCCCCCGTCCCCACGACGATTTCTGCACGGGCCGCGTCCTCGTCATGCAGCGCCTGGACGGGGTCGCGCTCAGCAAGGCCGGCCCGCGCGTCGACTCCGCCGGGCTCGACCGGACCGCCCTCGCGCGCACCCTCCTTGACACGGTGCTGCGCCAGATCGTCCTGGACGGCGTCTTCCACGCCGACCCGCACCCCGGCAACATCCTGCTGCTCGACGACGGCCGCCTCGGCCTGATCGACTTCGGCTCGGTCGGACGGCTCGACACCGAGCTGCGCGGCTGCCTCCAGCGCATGCTCATCGCCCTGAACCGGGGCGACGCGGTCGCGGTGACGGACGCGTTCCTGGAGGTCGTGGCCCGTCCGGACGAGCTGGACGAGCAGGCCCTCGCCCGCGCGCTCGGCGCCTTCATGGCCCGCCACCTCGGCCCGGGGACCAGCCCGGACATGGCCATGTTCACCGACCTGTTCCGGCTGGTCGCACGGTTCGACCTCGCGGTCCCGGCCGAGATCGCGGCGGTCTTCCGGGCGCTCGCGACGCTGGAGGGCGGCCTGAGCGAGCTCGCCCCCGGGTTCGCGATCGTCACCGAGGCCCACACGTTCGGCGAGTCCTACCTGCGGGAACGGCTCCGGCCCGGCTCGCTGCGCGAGGCCGCGAACGACGAACTGCTCAGCCTGCTGCCGATGCTGCGCCGCCTCCCCCGCCGCCTGGACCGCATCACCGCCGCGGCGGAGGCGGGCCGCCTGAGCGTGAACGTCCGCCTGTTCTCCGACGAGTCCGACCGCCGCACGGTCACCGGCCTCCTCCAGCAGGTGCTGCTCACCATCCTCGCGTCGACCGCCGGCGTGATGGCGGTCATGCTGCTGGGCCTGCGCGACGGCCCCGCGATGACCCGCGACGTGACCCTCTTCCAGTTCTTCGGCTACTGCGGCCTGGTCATCTGCTCGGTCCTCTCCCTGCGCGTCCTGGCGGTGATCTTCCGCCGCTGATCGAACATGTGTTTGACCAGGACGGGTACAGTGGAGGAATGTTCCAAGGGTCGTTGCTGGACAGCACGGACGAGAGCGGTCCGCGGTCTCTGGACGCCGTGCGGCGGACGCCGCTGGAGCACGGCGCCTGGGTCGACGTCCTGCCCGGATGGATCCCCAACGCCGACGCGCTGTTCGAGCGGTTGCTCACGTCCGTCCCGTGGCGGGCCGAGCGGCGGCGCATGTACGACAGGGTGGTGGACGTCCCGCGCCTCCTGGCGTTCTACGACGAGAACGCGGAACTGCCCGATCCCGTCCTGGACGAGGCGAAGGCGGCGCTCGACGAGCATTACGCCGGGGAACTCGGCGAGCCGTTCCGGACGGCCGGTCTCTGCCTCTACCGCGACGGGCGCGACAGCGTGGCCTGGCACGGCGACACCATCGGGCGCGGCGCCACGCACGACACGATGGTGGCGATCCTGTCGGTCGGCACCCCGAGGAGCCTGCTGCTCCGTCCGCGCGGCGGCGGGCCGGCGATCCGCCGCGACCTGGGCCACGGCGACCTCATCGTCATGGGCGGGAGCTGCCAGCGGACGTGGGAGCACGCGATCCCGAAGAGCGCCCGCGTGACGGGCCCCCGGATCAGCGTCCAGTTCCGTCCGCGCGGGGTCCGCTGAGCGAGGCGAGCACGGATCGCCTCATGGCACCATGAACGGTGATTCGTGAGGAGGCCCGTTGCAGCGTCTGGTCGTGTCACACTCCTCCCCCCGGGCGTATCGGACAGTGCTGGAGGCGTTGCAGGCGCCGCTGCCGTACGGCGCCGGGAGGCACATCCTGATCGAGCCGGGGGCCTATCCCAACACCGGCTTCCACTGTCCCGACGATTTCGTCATGACGGCCGTGGGCGGCCCGGGCTCGGTCACGTTGGACGGCGCCACGAACGCGACGGTCGAGGTCACCGGAAAAGTGACCCTCCAGGGGCTGACCGTCCGCAACTGGAGCGACGATGGCCTCGCGCTGGACGCCGCGGAAGGCAGCGTCCTGGCGGAGCACTGCGAGTTCATGACCCGCTCCGACGTGGCCGTGCGCGCGGCCAGCGGCGCGCAACTGGCGCTGATGGGGTGCCGGGTGCTGGACGGCGCGGTCGTGTACGCCGCCGCGTCCGGGGTCATGGAGAGCACCAGCGTCAGCGGGACCGAGGGCAACGCGGTGGCGATCCGCAGCGGCAGCACGGTGACCCTACGGTCGTGCCAGGTCAACGAGGCGGGCGGGCACGGCATCTGGGTGACCGAGGGGTCGCGCCCGCTGATCGAGCAGTGCACGATCAGCGGGCCGGAGGGCGCCGGGATCCGGGTGGACGACCACGCGGACGCGGCGGTCCGCAACTGCGCGTTCCACGGCTCGCGCGGGTCGTCCCTGATCGTCCTGGAGAAGGGCAGGGCCGTCGCGGAGGACTGCCTGATCGAGGACCCGCACCTGGACGCGCTGTGGGTGGCGACCGGCGGCTCCCTGACCGCGCGGCGGATCAAGATGGAGTCGCCGCGGCGGACCGGCGTGGTCGTCGAGAAGGGCGTCGCGCTGCTGGAGGACTGCGAGGTCACGGGGGCGAGCACCAACGGCCTGTCGTTCGTCGCGCACGCGGACGTCACGGTCGTCCGGGGCCGGATCGCCGGCGCGGGGAAGGTCGGCGCGGGGCTCGGCTCCGGCGCGCGCGCCGTACTGGACGGGATGACGATCAGCGGCAGCGGGCTCGCCGGCGTGAGCGTGGATTCGGGCGGCCGGCTCACCCTCCGCGACTGCACGGTGGTGGACACCCGCGGCGCGGGCGTGGTCGCCGACCGGGGCGCGCACCTGGACGTGAGCGGCCTCGTCAGCGAGCGCAACCAGAAGCCGGACAGGCTCGACCCGAACGCGAACGGCACGACGACCGCGCAGGTCGTCGAGCCCGCGGTGGCCGACGAGCCCCAGCCGAAGCAGGAGCCCGCGACCGCGCCGCCGACCGGAGAAGGAACCGGCGGGCCGTCCGCCGACGTGCTGCTGGGCCGGTTGGAGGCGATGGTGGGTCTCGCGGGGGTGAAGCGTGAGATCCGGAAGGTGACCAATCTTCAGAAGGTGGCCGAGCAGCGGC
>NZ_JBEZJP010000011.1:0-47677 GCF_040653175.1 Actinomadura sp. NPDC048032 | reverse complement strand
AGGTGGTGCGCTGACCTGCACCGCCGTCCGCGCATTGGTCCAGGTTTGCACGCGGCGGCGCGGCGATTAACCTCCCGTACATCCGGCGCTTCGGCATCCTGGAGACCAGCGCCTCGGCGGCGGCCCGGTCGCGCCGCTGAAGCTGGCGTCCGGCTGCGACCGGCGCTGCACGTTCTGCGCGATCCCCGCGTTCCGCGGCGCGTACGTGTCGCGCCCGCCCGCGGAGGTGCTGGAGGAGGCGCGCTGGCTCGCCGACCACGGCGTCCGCGAGCTGGTCCTCGTCAGCGAGAACTCCACGTCCTACGGCAAGGACCTCGGCGACCTGCGGGCGCTGGAGAAGCTGCTGCCGGAGCTCGCCGCCGTCGACGGCGTCGAGCGGGTGCGGGTCAGCTACCTGCAGCCCGCCGAGACGCGCCCCGGCCTCATCGAGGCGATCTGCGGCACGCCCGGCGTCGCGCCGTACTTCGACATGTCCTTCCAGCACGCGAGCGGCCCGGTGCTGCGCTCCATGCGCCGGTTCGGCGACCGGGAGCGGTTCCTCGGGCTGCTGGACCAGATCCGGGCGCTGGCTCCGGAGGCGGGCGTGCGCTCCAACTTCATCGTCGGCTTCCCCGGCGAGACCGACGACGACTTCGAGGAGCTGGTGGAGTTCCTGTCCGCAGCCCGGCTCGACGCCGTCGGCGTGTTCGGCTACTCCGACGAGGAGGGCACGGAGGCCGCGAACCTGGACGGCAAGCTCGACCCGGCCGACGTCGCCGCCCGCGTGGAGGAGCTGTCCGGCCTCGCCGAGGAGCTGACCGCGCAGCGCGCCGAGGACCGCGTCGGCTCCGTGGTCCGCGTCCTGCTGGAGGACAAGGCCGACCAGGCCGGGGACGGGGCGCGGGACGGCGGCTTCGAGGGCCGCGCCGAGCACCAGGCGCCCGAGGTGGACGGGACGGTCCTGGTCCGCGGCGAGGGGCTCGCGCTGGGCGACATCGTGGAGGCCCGGGTAGTGGGCAGCGACGGGGTGGACCTCGTCGCGGACGTCTCGTGATCGCCGGCACGCCCGAGCCGGTCGCGGGCACGCCGGATCCGCCGCAGGCCGGCGTGTGGAACATCGCCAACGCGCTCACGCTCCTGCGGATCGCGCTGGTGCCGCTCTTCGTCTGGCTGTTCTTCCTGGACGGCACCGGCTGGCGGTTCGCCGCCTTCGCCGTGTTCGCGGTCGCCTCGATCACCGACAAGATCGACGGCGACATCGCCCGGGCGCGCGGCCTCGTCACCGACTTCGGCAAGATCGCCGACCCGATCGCGGACAAGGCGCTCACCGGGGCGGCTTTGATCAGCCTGTCGGCGATGGGCGAGCTGTGGTGGTGGGTGACCGCCGCCATCCTCGTCCGCGAGATCGGCATCACGGTGATGCGGTTCGTCGTCATCCGCCGCGGCGTGATCCCGGCGAGCAAGGGCGGCAAGCTGAAGACGACGCTCCAGGTCTTCGCCATCGGCTTCTACATCCTCCCGGGCCCCCTGGACTACCTGCGCTGGGTCACGATGGGCGCGGCGCTCGTCGTCACGGTCGTCACCGGGATCGACTACGTCGTCCAGGCCTGGCGCATGCGCCGCACGTCCGACGAGACCTCCTGAGCAAGGGCGCGTCGCGAGCCGTCAGGAGGCGGTGAGCTCGTCGCCCACGCGGAGGGCGCCGAGCGCGCGGGGCACGCCGAGCCTTCCGAACATGATCTCGCGGGCGCCGTCGAAGCGCTCCGCGCGGTACCGGGCGAGAGCGCGCAGCGGCTCGGGGGACCGCCGGGCGGTGTCCTGGTCGGTGTTGACGATGACGCACCGGCCGCACGGCCTCACGAGCTCGATGTCCACCTGGTCGCCGCGCAGCCGGGTGACGGAGTCCTCGCCGTAGGGGCCGAGCCCGCGCAGGACGATGTTGGTACGGAAGCGCGCCATCGGGAGGCGGGCGCCCATCCGCCGGTTCAGGTCGTCGAGCGACTCCTCCGACAGCACCGAGACGGGGTAGCCGTCGGCGTACGTCAGGGTGCCGCCGCCGAGCGCTGTGGGGCGCGTCCCGGTGAAGCGGACGAGCCGGCAGGGGAGTCCCAGGGTCTCGGAGAACCAGCCGGCCGCCTCGTCGCCCTGGTCCACTCCCCGGCACGGACGGCGGTGCACGGTGACGTCGCGGGCGGGGCCGTCCGCCGCCACGCAGATCAGGGGCGCGGGCGCGAGCGCGGTGTGCACGACGAGCTTCACGCCGTCGAACGCGGGATGGAGCAGCGCCAGCTCGGGGACTTCTCGCTGCGACAGGTGCCGCCCGTCAGGACGGACGAGCATGAACTCCCGGTCGTGGCGCAACCCGTCCGGCGAGAGCTCGGCTTCGGCGGCCGGGGCCGCCCCCGCGCTCTTGACCGGGAAGACGTTCAGGGCGGCGACAACGGCGATCATGCGTCGGACGTTACGGACCGGCCGCCCGGGTGGCCAGGCGTACGGGCGATACTTGACGCGGATACGTCAGCTTGGAGGCCGAGGGCATGACCGCGCAGGACTTCACCTACCCGGAGGTCGGCGCGACGCGTGACGCCGAACGCCCGGCCGGGTACCGGCACATGCGGCAGCGGACGCTCGTCGGGCGGGGTCCCGCGTCCTTCCGGAACGCCGCGGACGCGGTCATGGAGTTCTGGATGCACCGGGCGCTGCCGGTCCGGGTGGAGGCGTCGGCGCCGCGCGCCGCACCCGGGGTGAGCGTCGTGGTCGGGCTGGGCGCCGGGCCGCTGCGCCTGAAGGCGCCCTGCCGGATCGTGTGGACGCGGGAGGAGGAGCGCTACGCCGGATGGGCGTACGGCACGCTCCCGGGCCACCCGGAGTCGGGGGAGGAGTCGTTCGTCGTGCACCTGGACGACGAGGGCGACGTGTGGCTGACGGTCACGGCCTTCAGCCGTCCGGCGACGGCGGCCGCGAGGCTGGCCGGCCCGCTCGGGCGCGTGTTCCAGCGGGCCTATGCCCGCCGCTGCGGAACCGTGCTGCGCCGGCTGGCGCGGGATTAGGTGGGCCGCGGGACCACGCCCACCCCGGTCGTGGCCCCGCGGCCCCGCTTTAGGGGCGCCCCCGCGCTTTTCGATTATCCCTGCCGGCGTCCCCGTGCACGAATCGGCGGAATGAGTTTTGACTCACAATGTGACCTGCGCTTCTCGCCATTGTCGGCGGCCGGAGCCGATGACGTGCTGCGACGATGCGCGTCCCGGGCGGCGTCCCGGCCGCGCGCAGCGTCCGGCGCGGTCCGGGCTCGGCGGACATAAACGCGGCCGTCTCATTTCGCGACGACGGAAAAGCGTTATGCCGGTGGGGCGGGTGTGAAGGCGGGGATCCGGCGGCGTCCTCATTCGGTCGGTTTTTCCGGTGAACCGGCGATCCGCCGGGCCCGTCGCGGGCCCGCGCCGGTAGATTCGGGGACGCTCGCGCGAGGCGGCGGATCCCGCGCGGCGGGGACGGATGGGGACGCGATGCGGGTCGAACTGCTCACCGTGGGGGACGAACTGCTCCTCGGCGACACGATCAACGGGAACGCCGCATGGCTCGGCCGCCGGCTCGCCGACCACGGCGTCGAGGTCACCCGCAGCGTGGTCGTCGGCGACGAGCTCGACGTGATCGTCGCGGCGGTGGAGTCCGCGCTCGACCGGGCCGACGCGGTCATCACGACCGGCGGGCTCGGCCCCACCTACGACGACGTGACGCGCGACGCCCTCGCCAAGGCGGCGGGCGTCGCCCTGGTCCGCGACCCGGAGCTGGAGCGGCGGCTGCGCGAGCGGGTCGCGCGGGCCGGCCGCGAGCTGCAGCCGATGGCGCTGCGCATGGCGGACGTCCCCGAGGGCGCGCGGCTGCTGGCCAACTCCGCCGGCTCGGCTCCCGGCCTGCGCGTCGAGCTGCCCGGCGGGGTCGCCTACGCGCTGCCGGGCGTGCCGTTCGAGATGCGCACGATCATGGACGAGGTCGTCCTGCCGGAGCTCGCGGAGGTCGCCGGGCTGCCGTCCGTCGCGCGCCGCACGCTGCGCACCGCCCGGTTGTGGGAGTCGGTCATCGCGACCCGCCTGGCCGAGGTGGAGGCGATGGACGGGGTGAAGCTCGCCTACCTGCCCGACCCCGCCGAGGTGAAGATCCGGATCACCGTGGCCGGCCGGGACGCCGCCGGGCGGCTGGCGGACGTGGAGTCGCGCGTCCGGGAGCTGCTCGGCCCGTCGGTCTACGGGGTCGACGACGAGTCGCTCGGCCTGGTCGTGCACCGGCTGCTCCTGGAGCGGGGCGAGACCGTCGCCACGGCCGAGTCGCTGACCGGCGGCCTCATCGGCGCCGAGCTGACCGCGACGCCGGGGTCGTCCGGCACCTACGCGGGCGGCATGGTGACCTATGCGACCGACCTGAAGCAGAGGCTGCTCGGCGTCCCGGGCGACCTGCTCGCCGAGCACGGGGCCGTCCACCCGGACGTGGCCGCCGGGATGGCCGCGGGCGTCCGGGACGCGGTCGGGGCGACGTACGGGCTCGCGGTCACGGGCGTCGCCGGCCCCGATCCGCAGGACGGCCGTCCCGTGGGAACGGTCTATATCGGCCTGGCCGGACCTGGAGAATCGCTGACGGTGGTCGGACCGAAACTCCCGGTGCCCGGGACGGGGCCGGAGATCCGTGCGGTGATCCGCCGGATGACCGTCGTGCACGCGCTTGAGCTGCTGAGACGCCGGCTGCTGGGACTTGACGTCGCCGACGGGAGCGGAGAGGCTCGGGCAGATCGGGAAGATCGGGGCTGATTACAGCGTTACGTTGCGAGCGAACACGAAATCAACGGTCTGCCACCGCCGCCGCCAAGGCGGGTACGGTGGAACCGGCAGATGGTCCGAACTGAGGGAGGGAGCGAGACGATGGTCCTGCTTCGCCAGCTGCTCGGTGACGTACTGCGGCAGCTGCGGCTGCGCCAGGGACGCACCCTCCGTGAGGTGTCCGCGGCAGCGCGGGTGTCACTCGGCTACCTCTCCGAGGTCGAGCGGGGTCAGAAAGAGGCCTCTTCGGAGTTGCTGTCCTCTATCTGCAAGGCCCTGGGCGTCCCGCTGTCGCATGTGCTGAGGGAAGTCGCGGATCAGCTTGCCCTCGCCGAGCTGCAGCACGAGCCCGTCATGGCGGGTGCGCCGGAGCACGAGCGCATCTCCGCCGAGAGCATTCCGGAGACCCCGGAGGAGATCACCGGCGAGCTTCGCGCCGACATGGTCGCCGCCTGACCGTTTCCGGCGCGTTCATGCCCCGACCCGGGGTCGCGGGTGTGCGCGGCCTCACGGCATGAACTCGGCATTCCCGGGGAGCTTCCCGTGTTGTAACGGATAACCGTAACGATGCGGAAGGAGCCCGTTCATGGCGTCGGTCAAGAGCCCGCTCAACGACGCGGCACTGAAGGCCGCCGGGGACGCTTTGCAGGGCGCTCTCATCGATCTGATCGATCTCGCTCTGGTCGCCAAGCAGGCGCACTGGAACCTCACCGGACGCAACTTCAAGGTCGTCCACGAGCACCTCGACGAGATCGTCGCGCTGGCCCGCAGCGGCCAGGACGACGTCGCCGAGCGCGCCGTGGCGATCGGGGCGAACCCCGACGGCCGCGTGCGCACGGTCGCCGACCGTACGACGATCCCGCAGCTGGAGGCCGGCTACCTCGCCGACGACAAGGTCGTCGCCGCGATCACCGACATCCTCGCGCAGATCATCGCGCGGTTCCGGGAGCGCATCGAGGCGACCGACGAGCCGGACCCGGTGACGCAGGACCTGCTCATCAGCATCACCGCCGAGCTCGAGAAGCAGCACTGGATGTTCCAGGCGCAGACCTGACCCACCGGCGAAGACCCCGGCCCGCCGCCCGGCGAGGACCGGGGTTTTCTGCGTTCCGCCCCGCTTCGATCCGCGATCTGCGGATTATGAGGGATGCACGCACTCTCCCGAGCCCTGCCGCTCGCCGCCGCCCTGCTCGCGCTGGCCGCCTGCGGCTCCGGAAGCGACGGCGCGGGCCGTCCCTGCACGATGATCGGATCCGAGGCCGGCGTGAACCTGGTCGTCCCCGACGGCTCCCGCGTCGCCGCCGCCTCCCTGCGGGCGTGCTGGAACGGGACGTGCCAGGACCCCCGGATCGAGCTGGCGCCGACCTCGAAGGCCGTCTCGACCGGCTGCGAGGGCGACGGCCCCGACGCCGTCTGCGGCGCCTCCGCGTCGCCGGACGGCGGCAAGTCGGGCTTCGCGCGGCTCCCCGGCCTCCCCAAGGAGCCCGTCGACATCACCCTCAAGCTGCGCGACGCGAAGGGCCGGACCTCCCTCACCCAGCGCCTCGACGTCACACCGAAAGCCACGTTCCCCAACGGCCCCCACTGCGGCGAAGGCCCCCCGCAGGTGGTGCTGACCGTGGCGAACGGGCGGGTGACCGTCCGCTGATCAGAGATGCGCCAGGACGGTCTCGGCGAACTCGACGGCGAGCGGGCTCAGGGCGTCCCAGCGGCGCGCCGCCCATCCGGCGGTGAGCGGCGGCAGCTCCGGGATCGGAACCAGCCGGACGTCTCCCGGCCCCGCTCCCCATCCGGGCAGCGCGGGCAGGATGGCCTGGCCGAGGTCCAGTTCGGCCAGCAGGAGCGCGGTGTCCCAGTCGGCGACGCTCGTGGTCGACGCGAGCCGCACTCCGTGGCGTTCCAGATGCATCTCCAGATGGACGCGGGACGTCGAGTGCGCGGGCAGTTCGATGTAGCGGATGGCGGCCAGTTCGCCCAGCACCACGGACGCCCGCGAGGCGAGCGGATCGTCCGCGTGCACGGCGAGCACCCACGGCAGCTCGCACGACGCCCGCTGCTCGACGCCCTCCAGCGCCGGCCCGATCGTCACCCACGCCAGATCCGCCGTGTGCGACCGGACCGCCTCCAGGCACCGGCGGCTCGACCCGGCGGTCTCGAACTGGAGCGCCGCGTCGGGGTGCCGGTCCCGGAACTCCGCCACCCCCGCCGCCATGAAATGCCGCACGGTCGTGGCCCCGGTCGCGACCCGGACGGTGCCCCCCCCCCCCCGCCGAAGATCGTCGAGCTGGCGCAGCGCGGCGTCCAGCCCGGCGATCCCCTCCCGCGCCGCCTCGTGAAGGACGCGTCCCGCGCGGGTCGGAGCCACCCCGCGCGGCCGCCGCTCCAGCAGCACGAGCCCGGTCTCGCGTTCGAGCCGCTTGACGTGCTGGCTGACGGCCGACTGGCTGCACGACAGCTCCCGCGCCACCGCGCTCAGGTTCCCCGCCGCACAGACCGCCACGAACACACGGAGATCGTCCAAAGTCACCCACCCAAGCTAGACCTTGGGGAAGTCCAACAAAACCCGAGAATTGACTTGGAACACGGACCGGCGCAGGCTCTGCGCAAGGGCGCAGGATCCGGCGACCCGGAAAGGCGGCGACCCGCCCTGGACTCAGGGGGCAGGGCGGGCGCCGACCGGCTGGCAGTGCGGGCACCAGAAGGTCGCCCGCTCATCCTGCTCCGCCCGCTCGATCCGGGTTCCGCACCTGCGGCACGGACGTCCGGCGCGCCCGTACACCCAGTGCTCCCGGCCGCGCCCCAGCTCACCGGTCGTGATGTGGCCGTGCCGCTCCTTGTTGGCCTCCAGAAGGCGGTGAGAGAGCTGCACAAGCCCCAAGATGTCGGGAACGTTCCGCACGGCGGTCCACGGGTTCACGCCCCGCAGGAACAGAACCTCGGCCTTGTAGACGTTGCCGATTCCCGCGACCCTCGTCTGGTCGAGCAGCGCCTCTCCGATCGCCCGCTCCGGCTCCTCCGCCAGCCGCGCGACGGACTCGGCCGCCAGCTCCGGCCCCCACGCCGGATCGAGGAGGTCCGGCCCGAGGTGCCCGACCGCTGCGGCTTCCTCGTCGGTGCGCAGCAACTCGACCACCCCCAGCGAGTACCCGACCGCCTGCCACTCCGCGTTCGCCAGCACGAGCCGCACCCGGTGGTCGCGCGGCGGGGGCCCGGCCCTGCGGATCTGCCAGCGCCCCTCCATCTTCAGGTGGGTGTGGACGGTCAGCCCGCCTTCCACCCGCACCAGGAGATGCTTGCCGCGCGAGATCGCGTCCAGGACGGTCCGTCCGCGCAGGTCGACCGTCGCGTACCTCGGCACGCGGAAGTCCGAGCGCGTCAGCACCCGCCCCTTCAGCGCCTCCCGCAGGCGCCGGGCGGTCAGCCAGACGACGTCGCCCTCGGGCATGTCAGATCAGGGAGGGGCTTTCCCAGGCGGACGGGTCCTCGGTCAGTTTCTGGACGGACGGCGGGAGCTCGCCGGCGGCGATGTGCGCGAGCGTGACCTGCTCCAGGATCGACCGCTCGCTGGCGCGCAGCGCGATCCACACCTCCTGCAGGGACCGCGCGGGCCCCTCGTACCCCACGTGCTCGGGCCGCTCGCCCCGCACGCCGAGCAGCGGCCCGTCGATGGCGCGGATGATGTCGGCCATCGAGATCCGCTCGGCCGGACGCGCCAGCCAGTAGCCGCCCTCGGGCCCCCGCTGGCTCCGCACGAGCCCGGACCGCCGCAGCTGGCCGAGGATGTTCTCCAGGAATTTGGGCGGTATCTGCTGGGCCTCGGCGAGCTGGACCGCGGTCACCGGATGGCTCCCGGCGACCGCCAGCTCGGCGGAGGCGCGTAGCGCGTAGTCGACCCGGGCGGACAATCGCATATTCGCATTATCCCTTGCCGATAGGACCACTTCGGTTCCCAGCGCCCCTCCCGCCAACCCCGAAGCACGGCGCACCGCCGGAACCGGGCTCTTGTCCGGCGATGCGCCGTGGTCTAGAAGGCCACGCGGTCACCCCACACCCCCCGCGCGCCCCAGCACCCCCAACTGCACCAACCTCAACCACCACCGCAACCACGCAACAACCTCAATGGTTGCGATCGCGTCCGAAGGCAGGTTCGAGCGGAGCGAGAACCTGATCGCGAAGCGAGCCGCCAAGGCGAGTCGGAGCGATGCAGCGATCGCCCGCAGTTCTCGACGATGGAGGGCCTCCGGGCCCGAAGGAGGAGAGCACTGCCATAGGTACGAGACCGGTCTGGGCGGCCAGGAAGGTGAGGGTGTCGGCGGTGAGGTCGGCCGAGCGGGTCACCGAGCGGGCGGCGTGGCCCACCTCGGCTTCGTCGCGCAGGAGGATCGGGGCTTCGGACGTGGTCGCGTGCTGGAGGGCGGCGCACATCTTGCGGGCGTGGAGGGGGTCCACGCGGGTGTCGCTGCCGAACGTGGTGAACAGGACGGCCGGGTAGGCGGTGCCGGGGCTGACGCGGTGATAGGGCGAGTAGCCGATGAGCCAGCCGAACTCCTCGGGGTCGTCGGCCGTTCCGTACTCGTCGTTCCAGGTCTGGCCGAGGCCGAAGCGCTCGTAGCGGACCATGTCCAGGAGCGGCGCGGAGCACACCACCGCCCGGTAGAGGTCGGGGCGCTGGGTGAGGGCGGCGCCGACGAGGAGGCCGCCGTTGGAGCCGCCGGAGATCGCGAGCTGGGACGGCGTGGTGAGGCCGTCCGCGATCAGCTTCTCGGCGGCGGCGTGGAAGTCGTCGAAGACGTTCTGCTTGCGGTCCCGCATGCCGGCGCGGTGCCACTGCTCGCCTTCCTCGGAGCCGCCGCGCAGGTTGGCGACCGCGTAGACGCCGCCGGCCTCGACCCACGCGAGGACGCTCGCCGAGTAGGACGGCGTGAGCGAGATGTTGAACCCGCCGTAGCCGTAGAGGATCGCGGGGCGCGGCCCGGTCAGGCCCGGACGGGACGAGACGAGCATGCGCACCTGCGTCCCGTCCCGGGAGGTGTAGACGACCTGGCGCGTCTCGATCTCGGGGACGTCGACCGTGCCCGGCGCGGACGCCCACGGCGTCGTCTCGCCGGTGCGCGCGTCGTAGCGCAGGACGGAGGAGGGGGTCACGCCGTCGGTGTAGCCGAACCAGGCCTCGTGCCCGCCCTCGGGCCGCTCGACGATGCCGCCGATGGAACCGAGGCCGGGGGTCGGGACGGCGCCGAGCCGCTCCCCGGACGCCAGGTCGTGGACGGTGATCTCGCTGATCGCGTGGCGGGTCCACCCGGCGAGCAGGACGGGGCGCTCCAGGTCGTCCAGGATCGCGAAGTCGGTCAGGACGGCCTCGGTGTCCTGGGGGAGCAGGTCCCGCCACGTCCCGTAGGAGAGGTCGGACGGGTCGGCGACGCACAGGCGTGACCGGGGCGCGTCGCGGTCGGTGAAGACGTAGGCGCGGCCGTCGCGGCCCACGTGGACGCCGGTGGAGGCGTCGACGCCCTCCTGCACGGCCCGCAGCGCGGGCGCCTCGGGGGCGGACGCGGTCAGGTCGGCGATCCACAGGTCGTTGCGGGGCGCGGTGCCCTGCGACGCGGAGATCGTGAGCCAGCGGCCGTCGCGGCTGACGCCGACCCCGTAGTAGTTGGTCTTGTCCAGGCCGTCGCCGAAGACCAGCACGTCGTGGGCGTCGGGTTCGGTGCCGACGCGGTGCAGGTAGACGCGGCGGTGGTACTGCTCCTCGCCCGCCGGGACGTCCTCCACGGGCAGGCGGCGCGTGTAGTAGTACGCCTCGCCGCCCGGCAGCCAGGCCACCGAGGAGTACCGGGCCCGGTCGATGGGCCCCTCCACCCGGTCGCCCGTGGCGACGTCGATGACGTACAGCAGCGACTCCTCGTCGCCGCCGGTCGACACCTTGTACGCGAGGAGGCGGCCCTCCTTGTCGGGCTGCCAGCCGTCCAGCGTCGTCGTCCCGGCGGGGTCGAGGGCCGTGGGGTCGACCAGGGCGCGTTCGGAGCCGTCGGGGTCGACGGTGTAGAGCACCGGGTGCTCCTGGTCGGCGGAGCGGCGGGTGAAGAAGCGCCGCTCGCCCCGCCACACGGGGGCTCCGACGCTTCCCGCGCCGAGCAGTTCGAGCAGGCGGGCCCGCAGGGCGTCCCGGCCGGGCAGCGTGTCGATGGTCTCGTGGAAGAGCCGGTCCTGCGCGGCGCGCCACTCGGCGGTCTCGGCGCTGTCCGGGTCCTCCAGCCAGCGGTAGGGGTCGGCGACCCGGTGGCCGTGGATGTCCTCGACGATGTCCTGGCGCTGCGCGGACGGATACGGCGTCATGGATGCACTTTATTGGGCGTTTAGCGCTGCCCGCCCCGGTACTCCCCGCGGGTTCCGTGTTCGAGCGGTGTGCGGATGGGGATTATTGGGGTAGCGGACGACCTCCCTCAGACGCCACACTGATTCTGGTCGGTTCGCCCCTGGGGAGGTCCTCATGGCGAGTGCGCAGGTGCCGGAGACGATAATCGGGCCTCGGTGGGAGGCGCGCTGCGCCGCGACCACCGAGGCGAACGCAGAACGCGGCCCGGCGGAGGGCGTCTGATGCGACAGGTCCTCCTCCTCAACGCGACGTACGAACCCCTCACCACGCTTCCTCTGCGGAGGGCGGTCTGCCTCGTGCTTCGCGAGAAGGCGGAGATCGTCCATCACGACACCTCCGGTGCCGTGCTCCACTCGGCCACGATGACGGTCGAGATCCCGTCCGTCATCCGGCTCCGCCGCTACGTCCGCATCCCCTTTCGCACCCGCGTGCCCCTGACCCGCGCGGCGCTGATGCGCCGCGACAACTTCCGCTGCGTCTACTGCGGGCGCCGCGCCGAGACGATCGACCACGTCCATCCGCGCAGCCGAGGCGGCCAGCACGTGTGGGAGAACTGCGTGGCCTCCTGCATGACGTGCAACCACAGCAAGGCCGACCGCCTGCTGTCGGAGCTGGGCTGGACGCTCAGCGTCACCCCGGCCGTTCCGAGGGGCGCGCACTGGCGGCTCATCGGCCTCGTCAACGACGGCGACCCGCAGTGGGCCGCCTATGTGACCGAGCCCGCGGCCTGACGCGCACACCGGGGGGACGTATCCTGGGGGCGTGCCTCGCTATGACTACCGCTGCCGCGCGTGCGGGTCGACCTTCGAGGTCTCCCGCCCGATGATCAACGCGTCCGACCCGGCCCCGTGCCCGGACGGCCACGACGACACCGTCAAGCTCCTGTCCACGGTCGCCGTCACCGGCTCCTCCCGCGGCGGGGCTCCCCAGCCCCCGCCGAGCGGGGGCGGGGGCTGCTGTGGCGGAGGCTGCTGCTCCTGACCGCCGACCTGCTCTGTTGCCGACCGGTCAGTGCCTGACCGGTCAACCGGCCTGGGCCGCGCGCAGCGCCTTGCCGGTCGCGGCGACGTCGTAGTCCCGCGGGACGCCCTGGAGCAGCACGAGGTGTCCGGGAATGTGGTCGCTGCGCTTCGCCGCGATCGCCTGGTAGGCGTCCGAGTTGTACCAGTCGCGGGCCTTGTCCATGTCGGGGAACTCGATGATGACGTAGGCGCCGTCGAACGGGCCCTCGACCACCTCGGTCTCGCTGGCGTGCACGATGAACCGGCCGCCGAACGGGTCCATGGTCTCCTGGATGCTCTCCATGTAGACGAAGACGTCCTCGGGCAGCGGCGGCTGGGGGGTCATGTGGGCAAGGGCGTAGGCGGTCATCGCGGTCTCCTTCAGTGGTGGGGCCGGGCTGGTCTGCCCGACACCCACCACTTTGCCCCAAGCGGGGAATGAGCGCGATTACCCGCCAGGTAACCGCTCAGCCGTTGAGGTGGTCGAGCTGGGAGACGTCGCGCGCGGCGCCGGTCGAGGCGGACGTGGCCATCGCGGCGTAGGCGCGCAGGGCGGCGCTCACCGGGCGGTGGCGGTCGCGGGGCCGGTAGCCGCCGAGGTCGGCGAGCAGCTTCTCGCGGCGGATCTCCAGCTCGTCGGCCGGGACGTCCAGCTCCAGCACGCGGTTCGGGATGTCGATCACGACGCGGTCGCCGTCCTCGACGAGGGCGATGATCCCGCCGCCCGCGGCCTCGGGGGAGGCGTGCCCGATGGACAGCCCGGACGTGCCGCCGGAGAACCGGCCGTCGGTGATCAGCGCGCACGCCTTGCCGAGCCCGCGGCCCTTGAGGAAGCTCGTCGGGTACAGCATCTCCTGCATGCCGGGCCCGCCCTTCGGGCCCTCGTAGCGGATCACGATGACGTCGCCGGCCTTGATCTTGCCGCCGAGGATGCCCTCGACGGCGTCGTCCTGCGACTCGAAGACGACGGCGGGGCCGGTGAAGGTCCACAGCTCCTCGTCCACTCCGGCGGTCTTGACGATCGCGCCGTCGGGGGCGATGTTGCCGCGCAGGACGGCCAGGCCGCCGTCGGCGGTGTAGGCGTGCTCGGCGGAGCGGATGCAGCCGTTCTCGCGGTCGAGGTCGAGCGACTCCCAGCGGGCGCTCTGCGAGAACGCCGAGGTGCTGCGGACGCCGCCGGGCGCGGCGTGGAACAGCTCGACGGCCTCCGGCAGGACGTCGGGGGAGCGGACGTCCCACTTGGCGAGGAACTCGTCGAGGGACGCGGAGTGGACCGAGTGGGCCGACGCGTTCAGCAGGCCGGCGCGGTTCAGCTCGCCCAGCAGGGCCGGGATGCCGCCGGCACGGTGGCAGTCCTCGACGTGGTACTTGGCGGTGGCGGGGGCCAGCTTGCAGACGCACGGGACGCGGCGGGAGATCGCGTCGATGTCGGCGAGCCCGAAGTCGACGCCGCCCTCGGTGGCGGCGGCGAGCAGGTGCAGGATCGTGTTGGTGGACCCGCCCATCGCGACGTCGAGGACCATGGCGTTCTCGAACGCCTCGCGGGTGGCGATGTTCAGCGGCAGGACGGACTCGTCGTCGCCGTCGTAGTAGCGCTTGGCGATCTCGACCACGGTGCGGCCGGCGTCCTCGTAGAGGCGGCGGCGGGCGGTGTGGGTGGCGAGGACGGTCCCGTTGCCGGGCAGCGCCAGCCCGATCGCCTCGGTGAGGCAGTTCATCGAGTTGGCGGTGAACATGCCCGAGCAGGAACCGCAGGTCGGGCAGGCGCTCTCCTCCATCTCCAGCAGCTTGTCCTCCGGCAGGGAGGCGTCGGCCGAGGCGATGATCGGGTCGATCAGGTCGAGCTTGTTGCCGCCCATGACGCCCTCGACGGGCTTGCCGGCCTCCATCGGGCCGCCGGAGACGAACACGGTCGGGATGTTCAGGCGCAGCGCGGCCAGCAGCATCCCCGGGGTGATCTTGTCGCAGTTGGAGACGCAGACCAGGGCGTCGGCGCAGTGCGCGTTGACCATGTACTCGATCGCGTCGGCGATCACCTCGCGGGAGGGCAGCGAGTACAGCATGCCGTCGTGGCCCATCGCGATGCCGTCGTCGACCGCGATCGTGTTGAACTCGCGGGGCACGCCGCCGGCCTCCCGGACGGCGCCGGCGACGACCTTGCCGACCTCGTCGAGGTGGACGTGGCCGGGCACGAACTGGGTGAAGCTGTTGGCCACCGCGACGATCGGCTTGCCGAAGTCCTCGCGTTCCACGCCGCTGGCCCGCATGAGCGCGCGGGCGCCCGCCATGTTCCTGCCATGGGTGACCGTGCGTGACCTGAGCGGTGGCATTTCGACCTCTCCAAACCTGGGACGTGCGGGGACGACGGGCCGCGCATGGTTCGGCGTGGGCGGGCGGGTCGCCTGGAAGGGATACGCGCAGCGGCGGGTCGCGGCGCTGCCGCCGGCTCAGCGGAGGTCGCGCCCGGGCCGGCCCGTGGCCTTCGATGCTACCAACCGCAGGAGGGCAGGAAAAAAGCCGGGACGACGGTGTCCCGGCTTTGCGGCGGGCGGCCCGGAACGGGGCCGCCCTCGGCCTCAGTCGGGGTACTTCGGCGGCAGAGCGTCCTCGGCCGCCTGGAAGATGCGCTGCACGTCGCTCTCGGTGAGGATCTTCGGACGGCGGCGCAGGTACGAGCGCGCCCGGTTGCCCGCGTAGACGTCGACGTCGCGCACCCGCATGACCTTCCACGGGATGGACGGGCCGTAGATCGCCACGGAGGGCTGCACCGGCACGTCGAAGCCGACCCGCTCGGCGAGGATGATGCTCGCCATCTGGGCCTCCCAGCGCGCCTCGTCCAGCCGGTCCTTCTTGTTGAAGGGGCCGTGGAAGAGCTTGAGGTGGGACATGGTGCGCACGGGGAGGCGCTTGTCCCACTTCTCCGAGTCGATGGCGTAGACGCCGCTCGGCCCGATGACCAGGTGGTCGATCCGCCCGTCGCTGACGCCCTCGTCGTCGCGGGGGACCGCCCGCGCGTGCAGCACGAGGTATCCGTTGCGCCGCAGGGACTTCAGTTGCCGCTCGGTGCGCCGTTCCGCCGCCGAGGACTTCTGCCAGGCGGTCACGGTGGAGCTCTTGCGGGACTGCCGCACGTAGTCGCCGATGACGACGAGCACCGCGACCGTCAGCCCGAGCCGCCAGCTGGTCAGGGCGAGGGCGGCGGCGCCGGCGACGACCGCCGCGCCGATCCGGTACGCCCAGCGCCGGATCTTCGGATCGTCGAGCATCGCCGCGGCGGCGCTCGCCTCCAGCCGCTCCTTCACCGGGGGCTGGTCATCGTGCTCACGCGTCTCATCGAGTTCACGAATGTCATCGTGTTCATGAGTGTCATCGTGCTCACGCGCCTCCTCGGACTCGGGTCGCGCCCTGGCATTCTGCGTGTTGCCCCGCTCCATGGTCGCCATGGTGACGCTCCGTGTTCCTTTCCCTTCGGGGGCATGATCCTCCGTGCGCAGAGTAATCATCGGGAGGGTGGGCGACCAGTCATGCCGGGTTAATGTTTTGTCGCCCCACGTCAGTGATTCTCTTACGGCACGGTCGGGTAGGCCAGTATTAATCTCCTTCCGCCGCTGCTGTCGTGTGTGCCCTCTTTGATGCCCGCGCACACGGCGTCTAGCGTTCCGGATCGTGACACAGATTCATGACCTCAGCGCCACACGCATGGCCGCCGCCGTCCGCGCCCGGGACGTCTCCCCGGTCGAGATCGCCGACCACTACCTGGCCCGCATCGAACGGCTGGACGAGCAGGTGGGCGCCTACGTGACGGTCACCGCCGACCGCGCCCGCGAGGAGGCGCGCCGCGCCGAGAAGGCGGTGCTGGAGACGGCGGACGCGGCGGAGCTGCCGCCGCTGCACGGCGTCCCGGTGCCGATCAAGGACCTGAACATGGTGGACGGCGTCCGGATGACGTTCGGCTCGGCGGTCTACGCCGACCTGACCGGGTTCGCCGACGACCACGTGGTGGCGAAGCTCGCGGCGGCCGGGACGGTGCTGCTCGGCAAGACCGCGTCCCCCGAGTTCGGGCTGCCCTGCTACACCGAGGGCGCCGTGTCGCCCCCGGCCCGCACGCCGTGGGACCCGTCCCGGTCGGCCGGCGGTTCGAGCGGCGGGGCCGCGGCGGCGGTCGCGTCCGGGCTGGCGCCGATCGCGCAGGGCAGCGACGGCGGCGGCTCGATCCGGATCCCGAGCAGCGTGTGCGGGCTGTTCGGGATCAAGCCGACCCGCGGCCGGATCTCCCAGGGACCGGTCATCCCCGACCTGTTCGGCCTCTCCACCAACGGGCCGATCGCGCGGACCGTCCGCGACGCCGCCCTCATGCTGGACGTCATGGCGGGCCCCATGCCCGGCGACCTGTACCGGGCGCCGGAGGCGGACGGGCCGTTCCTCGCCCGCGCCGACCGCGCGCCGGGCCGGCTGCGGATCGCGCGGAGCCTCCGGCCGCCGGTGCCGGACGTCGAGGTCCACCCCGACTGCGTCGCCGCCTACAAGGACGCGTCCGCCCTCCTCGAGGAGCTCGGCCACGAGGTCGTGGAGCTGCCGGATGTGCTCGGCTCCGATCTCGTCCCGCACTTCGCGACCCTGTGGGGCGTGATGGCGACGATGACGCCCGTCCCCGAGGGGAGCGAGGAGCTGCTCCAGCCGCTGACCCGCTGGCTGCGCGGCTACGGCGAGAAGACGACGGCGCCGCAGCTGTTCCAGGCCCACGCCGCGCTCCAGGGGGCGCTGCGCGCGGCGTTCCCGGTGATGGACGAGTTCGACGCGATCCTGCACCCCACGCTCGCCATGCCGCCGGTGCCGGTCGGCTACTTCCACGACCAGGACCCGGAGGAGAACTTCCGGCGGCAGACGCACTTCACCCCGTTCTGCGCCATGTACAACATCTCGGGGCAGCCCGCGGTGAACGTCCCGCTGCACTGGAACGCCGAGGGCCTGCCCATCGGGGTCATGCTCGCCGGGCGGCTCGGCGGGGAGGGCACGCTGATCTCGCTGTCCGCGCAGCTGGAGGAGGCCCGCCCCTGGATCGGCCGCAAGCCCCCGGTCTGGACGGCGTGACGCGCCCCGCACCGGGCATGGTGCAGGCGTGGCTGACGACGAACTGATCAGACTGGCCGGGCTGCACGGCGTCGCGACGCGCTACGAGGACTGGCGGGGACGGGTGACGGAGGTCTCGCGCGACACGCTCGCCGCCGTCCTCGCGGCCCTCGGGGTGGACGCCTCCACCCCCTCCGCCGTCCGGGCGGAGCTCGACCGCCACCGGGAGCGGGCGCGGGAGCTCCCGCCGGCCGTCGTCGTCCGCCGGGCCGGCGCCGGCACCGCCGGGCGGATCCGCGCCGCGCTCGGCGGTCACCTGGACGGCGCCGCCGAGGTGGAGATCGAGACCGGCACGGACGAGGTCCTGGCGCCGCAGCGCGCCCACGTGCCGCCCGCCGAGCGCTCCTTCGAGCCCCTGGACGGGCTCGCGGACGTCCCGCCCGGCTGGCGCGGCCTGCGCGTCCGGAACGGGGAGCGGACGCGGTACACGCAACTGCTGGTGGCGCCCGGCGCGCTGCGGCCGCCGCCGAGGATGTGGGGGTTCACGGCGCAGCTGTACTCGGTGCGCTCCGCGGCGTCGTGGGGGCTCGGCGACCTGCGCGACCTGGCGGACCTCGCGGACTGGAGCGGCCGGGAGCTCGGCGCGGGCTTCGTGCTGGTCAATCCGCTGCACGCGACCGAGCCCGTCCCGCCGATCGGGGCGTCCCCGTACTCGCCGATGAGCCGCCGCTTCCCCTCGCCGCTCTATCTGCGGATCGAGGACATGCCCGAGTACGCCGAGCTGCCCGCCGCGGACCGGGAGCGGTTCGAGGCCGTCGCCGCCAAGCTGCGCGCCCAGGAGGGCCTGCTGGACCGGGACGCCGTGTGGGCCGTGAAGCTGGAGGCCCTGGAGGCGATGCACCGCCGCCGCCGGGACCGCGACCCGGGGTTCGAGGAGTTCCGGCGGAGGGAGGGCGCCGCCCTCGCGAGCTTCTCGACGTGGTGCGCCATCAGCGAGGAGCAGGGGTCCACGGACTGGCGGCGCTGGCCGTCCGGGCTGCGGAGCGCCCACGACCACGGAGTGGTGGACGCCCCCCGGTACCACGCCCGTGCCGGTTTCCACGAGTGGCTCCAGTGGAGGCTGGACGGGCAGCTCGCGGAGGCGCAGCGCACGGCCCGGGACGCCGGGATGCCCCTCGGGATCGTCCACGACCTGGCGGTCGGGGTGCCGCACGGCAGCGCCGACGCCTGGATGTACCGCGACTCATGCGCGGCCGGGATGAGCGTCGGCGCGCCTCCCGACGAGTTCAACCAGCGCGGGCAGGACTGGGGGCAGCAGCCGTGGCGGCCGGGCGCGCTCGCCCTCGACGCCTACCGGCCCTTCCGCGAGATGGCCGCCGCCGCGCTGCGGCACGCCGGCGGGATCCGCCTGGACCACGCGATGCAGGTGTCGCGCCTGTGGTGGGTGCCCGAGGGGGCGTCCCCCGCCGACGGCACCTACGTCCGCTACGACCGCGACGCGCTGCTCGGATCGCTGGCCTGGGAGGCCGAGCGCTTCGGCGCCGTCGTCGTCGGGGAGGACCTCGGCACCGTCGAGCCGGAGGTCCGGGAGGCGCTGGCCGACAGCGGCGTCCTCGGCACGTCCCTGCTGTGGTTCGAACGGGACGAGCGGGGCCGGCCCAAGCCGCCGGGCCGGTGGCGGGAGCTGTCCCTGGCGACCGTCGGCACCCACGACATGCCGCCGATCACCGGGTTCGTGCACGGCGACCACATCGACCTGCGCGACCGCCTCGGGCTGCTCACCCGTCCCCGCGCCGAGGAGGAGGACGACCACCGCCGCCAGCTGGCCGACTGGCTCGCCGTGCTGCACGCCGAGGGCCTGCTGGCCGCCGAGCCGGCCGTGGTCGTGCGGGCGCTGGCGGACGGCTCCGGCGCCTACGACGAGGAGATCGTCACCGGGCTGCAGGAGTTCCTCACCCGGACGCCCGCCCGTCTCGTCGGCGTCTCCCTGGCCGACGCCGTGGGCGAGCGCCGCACCCAGAACCAGCCGGGCACCGTCGACGAGTACCCGAACTGGCGGGTCCCGCTGGGGGACGCGGAGGGCCGCCCCGTCCTCCTGGACGACCTCAGGAACCGCGGGACGCTCAGGCTCTTCAGGCGAGCGTCGACGTGATGCGCTCGGTGACGTCGCGCAGGAGCGTGTCGGGGCGCAGGTCGGCGGCGGCGATCGCCGAGAAGACGGCCGGCAGGCCCGGCAGGGGGTAGGAGTCGTCGTCCGCCAATGCGGACTTGCCCAGCGGATGCCGGGCCAGGGACCTGCGGGCGCGGGTCCAGGCGGCCTGGACCTCCTCGGGCGAGGGGACGCCGAACCCGTGGCCGACCGGCGCGGCGTGCCGCAGCTTCACCAGGGCGCCGTCGGCGAAGTCGGCGGCGAGCCGGCAGCGGTCGCTGAGGTCGGCGCGGACGAGGCCGTCCAGGCGGGTCATGACCGTGCAGGGGGTGCGGCAGCGGGCGGCGCAGTCGCCGAGCGCGGCCGAGACCTGGCTGTGCTGGCGGTCGAGGTAGGCGCGCCAGCCGGACGGCGGCTCCTTGGCGACCCGCAGGGTGCGCTCGCAGGCGGAGCGCTCCGGCCGGGTGTGGTCGCACATGCGGACCGACCCCGGCTCGACGGGGACGCCGAAGCGGCTGCCCTCGCCGCGCACGGCGGAACCGATCAGCGCCGGGTCGCCCGCGTGGCCGAGGACGGGCTCCCAGGCCAGCATCGGCAGGTACTCGCCGGCGATGTGGACGGCGGCGACGAGTGCGGCCATGTCGCGGCGGTGCCAGCGGATCGCGATGACCTCCAGCAGCAACGAGTACGCGGGCCGGAGGCTGGCGAGCGCTCCGCGGGGGTGCTCCCGCGGGGCCTGCGGCATGCGGCTGGCGCGGGCCCGGTCGAGGAGGTCCCGCGGGACCTCGCCGGCCTCCTCGGGCATGCCGAAGTCCTCGGCGTCCAGGTCCAGGACGCGCTGCCCGAACGCGCACAGCGCCGCGACCGGCGCGGAGCGGCCGTCCGCGGCCAGGGTGCCCTGGCTCAGCAGCGCCTCCAGATCGCCGAAGGCGTAGCGCCGCGCCAGCGCCGTCAGAACGTCGCGAGCCGTCTCCACTTCGTCCCCTCCCCGTGACCATGCAACGATCGCATGGTCACGGGGCCTTTGGGCCGGTTCGCTGGGACGGGCGCGGCCGGGTCAGGCCGAGGCGGCGTCCTTCGCGCGGGCGCGCAGGGCGCGCGCGACGCCGTCGCGCCCCTCCGACAGCAGCCGCCGCAGCGCCGCCGGCGGGTCGTTCTCCGCGATGTAGGCGTCGGTGCGGTCGACCGTGGACTGCTCGATCACCAGGAACGGGTAGGCGACCTCGGCGAACGTCTGGGACATGTCGCTGGTCCACTCCTTCCACACGCGCCCGACCTCGGCGAAGTACCGGTCGACATAGGGGACGAGCAGCGCGGCCTGGTCAGGCTCGACGAAGCCGCCGAGCGTCGCCCGGAAGACGGCGTTCGGCAGGTCGCCCGCGATGATCCGCTCCCAGGCGGCCGCCTTGGCCTCGGGGGTGGGGATCGCGGCCTTGCAGGCGGCGGCGTGCCGCTCCCCGGCGGCGGTGCGGTCCCGCTCGTGCTCGGCGTCGATCTCGGCCTCGCCCGCCTTGCCGGTGGTGACGAGGCGGCGCAGCAGCGCCCAGCGCAGGTCGGTGTCGACGGTGAGGCCGTCGAGGACCTGCGAGCCGTCCAGCAGGCCCTGGACGAACGCCAGGTGCTCGCCGGTGACCGCCGACCCGGTGAACGCCAGGGTGTAGGCCAGCTGGAGGTCCGAGCCGGGCTCGGCCTCGCGCGCCAGGTCCGCCAGGGTGTCGGCCATCAGGGCGAGGCCCTCCTCGCGCCACCCCGGGTCGGCGTACTGCTGGACGGCGGTGCGCGCCTGCCGCAGCAGCGTCTGCGTGACCGAGATGTCGGTGACGCCGCGGATCCCCTTGACGACGAGCCGGACGTAGTCGCGCGTCGCCATCTCGGCGTCGCGGGTCATGTCCCACGCCGCCGACCAGCACAGGGCGCGCGGCAGGCTGTCCCTGACCTCGCCGATGTCCTCGATCAGCGTCTTCAGGGAGTGCTCGTCCAGGCGGACCTTGGCGTAGGTGAGGTCGTCGTCGTTGACCAGGACCAGGTCGGGCCGCTTCTTGCCGACGAGCTGCGGGACCTCGGTGCGGGCCCCGACCACGTCCAGTTCGACCCGGTCGCGCCGCACGAGTCCGTCGGCGGTCTTGTCGTACAGGCCGATGGCCAGGCGATGCGCGCGCAGCGTCGGGTAGTCGGCCTTTGCCTCCTGGAGGACGGTGAACGAGGAGAAGTTCCCCTCGCCGTCGACCTCGTACTCGGGCCGCATCGTGTTGACCCCGGCGGTCTCCAGCCACTCCTTCGACCAGGACGCCAGGTCGCGGCCGGACGTCTCCTCCAGCGCCCCCAGCAGGTCGGTGAGGACGGTGTTGCCCCACGCGTGCCGGTCGAAGTAGCGCCGCACGCCCTCCAGGAAGTTGTCGAGGCCGACATAGGCCACGAGCTGCTTCAGGACGGACGCGCCCTTGGCGTAGGTGATCCCGTCGAAGTTCACCTCGACCGCGCGGATGTCGGGGATGTCGGCGGAGATCGGGTGGGTGGACGGCAGCTGGTCCTGCCGGTAGGCCCACGCCTTCTCCAGGTTCGCGAACGTCGTCCACGAGCCCTTCCACTTGGTGGCCTCCGCCTGGCACAGGACGCTCATGTACGTGGCGAACGACTCGTTCAGCCAGAGGTCGTCCCACCAGCGCATGGTGACGAGGTCGCCGAACCACATGTGCGCCATCTCGTGCAGGATCGTCTCGGCGCGCCGCTCGTAGGCCGCGTCGGTCACCCGGGACCGGAAGACGTAGTCCTCCAGGAACGTCACGCAGCCCGCGTTCTCCATGGCGCCCGCGTTGAACTCGGGCACGAAGAGCTGGTCGTACTTCGAGAACGGGTACGGGCGGCCGAACACCTTCTCGAAGTAGCCGAAGCCCTGGCGGGTCACGTCGACGATCGCGTCGGCGTCGAGGTGCTCCGCCAGCGAGGCGCGGCAGTACACGCCGAGGGGGATGACGGTGCCGTCCTCGCGGCGGTACTCGTCGCGGACGACGTGGTACGGCCCGGCCACGAGCGCGGTGATGTAGGTGGAGATCTGCGGCGTGGGCAGGAAGTGCCACGTCCCGCCTCCGGCCGTCTCGGCGGCCTCGTTGGTGACGACCTCCCAGTTCTCCGGCGCCTTCACGGTCAGCTCGAAGGTGGCCTTGAGGTCGGGCTGGTCGAAGCAGGTGAACATGCGGTGCGCGTCGGCCGTCTCGAACTGCGAGTACAGGTAGACGCTGTCGTCGACCGGGTCGACGAACCGGTGCAGGCCCTCACCCGACCGGGAGTACGCGCAGTCGGCCACGACCCGCAGCTCGTTGTCGGCCGCCAGGCCCGGCAGCGGGATCCGGCCCTTCTCGGCGTCGTAGGACGCGGGGTCCAGGGACTCGCCGTTCAGGGTCACCTCCCGCACGACGGCGCCGTGCAGGTCGATGAAGGTCGACGCGCCGGTCTCGGCGCTCCCGAACCTGACCACGGTGGTGGAGCCGAACCGCTCCTCGCCCGTCGTGAGGTCCAGGTCGACCGCGTACGACGCGACGCTGAGCAGCCTGGCCCGTTCCCGCGCCTCGTCGCGCGTGAGGTTGCCTGCCACATGAACTCCTTGGTCGGCTTAAAGGCTTGGTGTCCCCATGTCTACCAACCGGACGACCCTACGGCCCGTCCGCCACGGACTTCGGCGACCTCTCGCCGACGGGAATCGGGACGAGCGCCCCCGGGTTGTCGCTTGAGGACATGCACACTCTCTAGGAGGCCACGTTGCCCGAGGACGCTCCCACACCCGTTGACTTCTGGTTCGACCCCCTCTGCCCCTGGGCGTGGATCACCTCCCGATGGATCCTGGAAGTGCAGGAGCAGCGGCCGATCGACGTGCGCTGGCATGTGATGAGCCTGGCCGTCCTCAACGAGGACAAGGACATCCCCGAGAACTACCGGCGGATGCTCGCCGACGCCTGGGGCCCCGTCCGCGTGTGCGTCGCCGCCGAGCAGAAGTACGGCCCCGAGGTGCTCGGGCGGCTCTACACCGAGCTGGGCACCCGCAGGCATCACGAGCGGCAGAAGTTCGACCGCGCGTTCTTCGAGGCGTCGCTGACCGCGGCGGGCCTCGACCCGGCCCTCGCGGACGCCGCCGAGTCCACCGACTACGACGACGCCGTGCGCGCCTCCCACAAGGACGGGATCGACCGCGTCGGCCAGGAGGTCGGCACCCCGGTGATCGAGGTCGAGGGCCACGCCTTCTTCGGCCCCGTCGTCACCCCGATCCCGCGCGGCGAGGCCGCCGTCAAGCTCTTCGACGGCGTCCTGGCGGTCGCGAGCACGCCCGGTTTCTTCGAGCTGAAGCGCACGAGGACGGAAGACCCGAGCTTCGACTGAGCGCCGCCCGGGGACGTCCCCGGGAGGCCTCGCCGGCGGGCCACACATCGGTTGCTATTGCGAGGATGTTGCAACTACGAGGTCTATGCCGACAAACTGGTCCTGCTGGCTGCAAAGAGGTAGGGGTGGTTGAGTCGTGCATGTACCGGACGGATTCATCGACGCGCCGGTCTCGCTCGCGGCGGGCGCCGTCGCGGTGGCCGGGGTCGGGGTCGCGCTGCGCGGCGCCCGGCGGGAACTGGACGACCGCACCGCGCCGCTCGCCGGGCTGACGGCCGCGTTCGTGTTCGCCGCGCAGATGCTCAACTTCCCGGTCGCGTCCGGGACGAGCGGGCATCTGCTCGGCGGCACGCTCGCCGCGATCCTCGTCGGGCCCTATACCGGCGTCCTGTGCGTGTCGGTGGTCCTGCTCATGCAGGCGCTGCTGTTCGCGGACGGGGGCCTGACCGCGCTGGGCGTCAACGTCACCACGATGGCGCTGGTCACGGTGGCCGTCGGCTACGGCCTGTTCCGGCTCCTGCTGCGGGTGCTGCCCAAGACGCGCGCGTCGGTGTCCGGGGCGTCGTTCGCCGCGGCCGTCGTCTCGGTGCCCGCCGCGGCCGTCGCCTTCACGCTGATCTACGCGGCCGGGGGGACGGCCGACGTCTCGATCGGGAAGGTCGCCGCCGCGATGATCGGCGTGCACGTGCTGATCGGCATCGGCGAGGCGCTGATCACCGCGGTGACCGTGTCGAGCGTGCTCGCCGTCCGGCCCGACCTGGTGCACGGGGCGCGCGGGCTGATGAAGCCGCTGGAGCTGCGCACGGGCGGGCGGAACGCCGCCGAACCGAAGCCGTCCCGGGCCTGAGGAGGACCACGATGACCACCAAGCGCTTCTTCGCCGGGTTCCTGCTCGTCTCCCTCGTCCTGGCCGGGATCGTCAGCTACTACGCCAGCGCGAACCCCGACGGCCTGGAGAAGGTCGCCGAGGACAAGGGCATCAGCGCCAAGGAGAAGGACCACTCGCTCAAGGACTCGCCGCTCGGCGACTACGGCGTCAAGGGCGTCGACGACGCGCGGCTGTCCGGCGGGCTGTCCGGCGTGATCGGTGTGGGCCTGGTCCTCCTCGTGGGCGGCGGGCTGTTCTGGACGGTCCGGGGGCGCGGCACGGCCGCCGACCGGACGGCTCCGGAGCGGGAGACCGAGGCGCCGTCCGAGCCGTCCCGGAAGGGCTGATGGGCGCGGGCCACGCGCACCGGCTCTACGTGCCGGGCGCCTCGCCGGTGCACCGGCTGCCGCCGCAGTGCAAGCTCGTCGCCGTCCTGGCGTTCGTGCTGCTGGTCGTCGCCACGCCGCGCGAGCGGATCTGGGCCTTCGGCGTGTACGCGCTGCTGCTCGCGGCGGTCACCGCGGCGGCCCGGATCCCGTTCGGGACGGTCGCGCGGCGGATCGTCATCGAGGTGCCGTTCGTCGCGTTCGCCTTCCTCATGCCGTTCGTCGCGAACGGCGAGAAGGTCACCGTCCTGGGACTGCGGCTCAGCGAGAGCGGGCTGTGGGGCGCCTGGAACATCCTCGCCAAGGGCACCCTCGGTGTCGTCGCGTCGATCCTGCTGGCCGCGACGACCGAGCCGCGGCTGCTGCTGCTCGGCATCGAACGGCTGCGGATGCCGCAGCTCATCACGCAGATCGCCGGGTTCATGCTGCGCTACGGCGACGTCGTCGCCGCGGAGCTCGGCCGGATGAGGGTCGCGCGGGCGGCCCGCGGCTTCGAGGCCCGCGACATCCGCGCGACGGGGGTGCTCGCCCGATCCGTGGGCGCCCTGTTCCTGCGCTCCTACGAGCGCGGCGAGCGCGTCCACCTGGCCATGATCAGCCGCGGGTACGACGGCCGGATGCCCGCCGTCGACGGCGCGGGCGCGACCGCCGCGCAGTGGACGGCCGCCGCCGCGCTGCCCTCGGCCGCCGCGCTCGTCGCGCTGGCTGCTTGGATGGCCCCATGACCCTGTCGCTCGAGGTGAAGGGCCTCGCCTACGCGTACCCCGACGGAACGCAGGCGCTGTTCGGCGTCGACCTGGCGGTCGGGCGCGGGGAGCGCGTCGCGCTGCTCGGGCCGAACGGCGCCGGGAAGACCACGCTCGTCCTGCACCTGAACGGCATCCTGCACGGCGGCCTGGGCGAGGTCCGGGTGGGCGGCCTCGCCGTCGACCCGAAGGACAGGAAGGCGCTGCGGGAGATCCGCCGCCGCGTCGGGATCGTCTTCCAGGATCCCGACGACCAGCTGTTCATGCCGACCGTCCGGGAGGACGTCGCGTTCGGCCCCGCCAACCTCGGCCTGCGCGGCGAGGACCTGGACCGCCGGGTGCGGGACGCGCTCGCCCGCGTCGGCATGCTGGACGCCGCCGACCGCCCGCCGCAGCACCTCAGCTTCGGCCAGCGCCGCCGCGTCGCCGTCGCCACCGTCCTGGCGATGGAGCCGGAGATCCTCGTGCTGGACGAGCCGTCGTCCAACCTGGACCCGGCCAGCCGCCGCGAGCTCGCCGAGATCCTGCTGAGCCTGGACGTGACGGTCCTGATGGTCACGCACGACCTGCCGTACGCGGCCGAACTGTGCCCGCGGTCGGTGATCCTCTCCGGCGGGGTCATCGCGGCCGACCGGCCCACCCGCGAACTGCTCGGCGACGCCGGGCTGCTGGCGGCGCACCGCCTGGAGCTGCCCTTCGGGTTCGACCCGGCCGCGGCGCCGCGCTGACCGCCGCACCCCCGCAGCACCCCCGCAGCACCCTCCGCAGCATCCCCGCAGCGCCCCCTGCCTTGCCCTGCCCCCGCGCCGATCGACGGCACTTCGGCCGTTCCGCTTGCCTGCCCGGCCCCGCTCCGGGAGACTCGTGTCCTGACAGTGGTAACGGTTTTCATATCCAGAATGGGGGCATTCGTGAAGGTTGCGTTCGTCGGCAAGGGCGGCAGCGGCAAGACCACCCTGTCGGCGCTGTTCGTCCGCCATCTGGCCGGACGGGGGCTGCCCGTGGTCGCCATCGACGCCGACATCAACCAGCACCTCGGCGTGGCGCTCGGGCTCGACGAGGGCCGCGCCGCCAAGATCCCCGCGCTGGGCGACCGGCTCCCCGAGCTCAAGGAGCACCTGCGCGGCGCCAACCCGCGCATCTCCTCCGCGGAAGCGATGGTCAAGACCACCCCGCCCGGCTCCGGGTCGCGGCTGCTGCGGTTCCGCGGCGACGACCCCTTCCACGAGGCGGGCCAGGAGGTCGACGGCGTCACGCTGCTCGCCACCGGCCCGTTCAACGACGACGACCTCGGCGTGGCGTGCTACCACTCCAAGACCGGCGCGGTGGAGCTCTACCTCAACCACCTGGTGGACGGGGCGGGCGAGTACGTCGTCGTCGACATGACCGCCGGCGCCGACACGTTCGCCTCCGGGCTGTTCACGCGGTTCGACCTGATGTTCCTGGTCGCCGAGCCCACCCGCAAGGGCGTCGGCGTCTACCGGCAGTACACCGAGTACGCCCGCGACTACGACGTCGCCATCCGCGTCGTCGGCAACAAGGTGCAGTCCGAGGAGGACGTCGCCTACCTGCGCGAGCACGTCGGCGACGACCTGCTCACCTGGGTCGGCCAGTCCGCCGCCGTCCGGGCGCTGGAGCAGGGCCGTGAGGGCGTCGCGCTGGAGGACGGCAACACCGCCGCCCTCGACCGCATGCGCGCCGAGGTGGACGGCCGCGTCAAGGACTGGGACGAGTTCCAGCGGCAGGCCGTGGAGTTCCACGTCAAGAACGCGCGGAGCTGGGCCAGCCGGGCCGCCGGAGAGGACCTGGAGGCGCAGGTCGACCCCGGGTTCCGCTTCCCCGTCCCCGCCTCCTGAGCGCCTACAGCGGGTAGCGCGGGCCCTACCGGCGGAGACCGAACCGCACTACTCTGCCCGCCATGACGATGCGGCGGATGCTCGCGATGACGGGCGGCGCGGTGGTTCCCATGGCCCTCCTCGCCCTCCTCTTCGGAAACCAGTGGGTCGTCGAGCAGATCAACAGGAGCGACCTCAGGTACGACGAGGGCATCGGACCGGTCGTGTCGTGGCTGCTCACGCTCGCCTGGCGGCTCACGCCGATGGAAGGGCCCGGCGTGAAGGGGGCGTTCGCGGAGGACTTCAGCCTGCTCGTCTTCTTCGCCGTGCTGGTCGGGCTGGTCCTGGCGGGCGCCCGGCTGGCCGATCCGGAGCGCGGCCCGTTCGGCGCCCTGATCATCGGCTGGTGGGCGGCGGTCGTCGCGGGCGGCGTCTCCGGAATCGTGGCCGCCCCGCTGACCCGCTGGGCGTTCGAGTTCCACGACGGGTCGTTCGGCCGGACCTTCAGCTCCACGGTCGGCCAGGGCGCCTCCTTCGGCTTCGCCTTCGGCTGGCTGGCCGGGCTCGGCGCGCTGGCCGGGTTCTTCCTCGCCCGCACCCGCGAGGCCGGGCCCCGACAGCCCTACGCCCCGGCGCAGCCCTCCATGGCCCAGCCGGGCGTGCCGATGCAGCAGCCTCCCTATCCGCAGCAGATGCCGCCGCACCCCTCGGCCGTCCCCTACGTCCCGCCGCAGGGGCAGCCACAGCAGCCGGCCTGGGGCGCCCCGCCCGTCCCGCCGCAGCCGCCGCAGCCCGGGCAGGCCCCGCAGCCGGGGCAGTTCGGCGTGCCGCCCGTCCCGCCGCAGCCGTCCGCACCGCCGCAGGAACGGACGCCTCCCGAGACGCCCGAGGAGCCGGACGCGGCGCCTGGGGAGAGCTCGGAGGGGGCGCCGGAGGAGCCGAAGGAGAGCCCTGGGGAGGGCCCGCAGGAAGGCCGCGAGGACGGTCCGAAGGACGAACCGAAGGACGCCCCCGAGGACGACGATCCCGATCCCGCCGACCGGACCATGATCGACCGCAGGCGGGACGACGACGCCTGACCCGCGCGCGCGGGCCCGGCGGGGGCCTGCGACAATCGGGCGCATGCGCGTGTTTCTTGGATCCGACCATGCCGGCTTCGAACTGAAGGAGCACCTGGTCTCCTGGCTGAAGGCGAACGGGCATGAGGCCGTCGACTGCGGCGCGTTCGTGTACGACGCCGTGGACGACTACCCGCCGTTCGTCCTGCGGGCGGCCGAGCGGACGGTGGCGGAGCCGGGAGCGCTCGGCATCGTGATCGGCGGCTCCGGCAACGGCGAGGCGATCGCGGCGAACAAGGTCAAGGGCGCGCGTGCGGCCCTGGTCTGGAACGAGGACACCGCAACGCTCGCCCGCGAGCACAACGACGCGAACATCATCGCGCTCGGGGCGCGGCAGCACGACCTCGACACCGCGACCCGCTTCGTGGAGCTGTTCCTCGCGACGTCCTACTCCAAGGAGCCGCGCCACACCCGGCGGATCAGGATGCTCAGCGCCTACGAGCACTCCGGCGAGCTGCCCCCGCTGCCGCGGGAGGGCTGACCGGCCGCCCCGCCTAGGAGCCGTTCTCGGAGGGCCTGCGGGCGCCGCGCTTGTCGAGGCGGCGCCGCTCGTTCTTCTCGGCCTTGGTCCGCCTGCCGGTGTCGCCGGGCTTGCTCGGGTTCGATCCGGAGGCGGCGCCGGGTCCGGGGCCCGCCGCGGGCGGGCTCCCGCTCCCGGCGCGCGGGCGCGAGACGTCGCGGGCCCGCATCGCCGCGTCCACCGTGATCCGCATGCCCGGCTGGACCATGGGCCGCTCCCTCCGAGATAGTCGCAAAGCGACATCTACCCCGATTTCGCGTAGCACGATCGTGACAGTGCGTCACCGGTGCCCTCGGATACTGACCGACCGGGCGCATTGCTCGATACAGTGCCGGAGTCATGCTTCAACGTCTGGTGCAGCTGCTCCCGCCGCGTGTGCGTGCCGTGCTGCGCAGAGTTCCGTTCCTGGTCGTGCTCTACCGCTGGCTCAGGCGGGGCACCCTCACCCGGGACCGGTACGTCTTCGTGCCGCTGGCGCTCCTCGCGCTCGCGATCGGCATCGCCACGTCCGGCGACTCGCGCGGGCTGGCGCCGTCCGGCGCGCTGGTGCTGATCGTGGTGGTCGGCGGGCTGCTGCTGAAGGTGCGGAGCCTGGCCGCGCTGCTGGCCGTGGTGGCGGCGATGGCCGCCTACAACGTCTGGAAGGACGTCGCCGCCTTCGGGCTCGGCATGATCGCCACGCTGAGCATCACCGCGGTGCTCGCCGTCACCCTCGCCCGGACCCGCCAGCAGCTCGGCGTGCAGGGCCTGCGCGGCGACTCGATGCTGCTGGAGCTGCGCGACCGGCTCCGGCGGCACGGCGAGATGCCGCGGCTGCCCGACGGCTGGAACTCGCAGGTCGTGATGCTCCAGGCGGGAGGCTCCTCGTTCGGCGGCGACTTCGTGGTGTCGGCCTCCGACGGCGACACGCTGGAGGTCGCGCTGGTCGACGTGTCGGGCAAGGGCACCGACGCCGGAACCAGGGCGCTGATGCTCTCGGGGGCCTTCGGCGGCCTGCTTGGATCGGTCCAGCCCGAGAACTTCCTCCCCGCCTGCAACGTGTACCTGCACCGCCAGCAGTGGGACGAGGGCTTCGTGACGGCCGTGCACGTCGTGGTCGACCTGCGCACGGGGGAGTACACGGTCGAGTCGGCGGGGCACCCGCCCGCCGTCCAGTTCGACGCGGGCAGCGGCGCCTGGCGGGTCAGCTCGGCCAAGGGCGTGGTGCTGGGCGTGGTGCCCGACCTGAACTGCGTGCCCGAGCGGGGGCAGCTGCGTCCGGGCGACGCGCTGCTCCTGTACACCGACGGCCTGGTGGAGTCGCCCGGCAGCGACCTCGACGCCGGGATCGACCGGCTGCTCGGCGAGGCGGAGCGGCTCGTCCCGCAGGGGTTCGGCCGCGGCGCGCGGGAGCTGGTGGAGACCATGGCCGCGGCGCGCGACGACGACTGCGCCCTCGTCCTGATCTGGCGCACCTGACGAGCGCGGCCCTGGGGGCCGGGCTCAGCGCTTGGACTTTCCCTTCGCCTTGCCGTGCTTCGCCGCGTGCTTCGGCTTCGTCTTCGGCTTCTTCTCCTGCGCCTTCTGCTTCTGCTTCGGCTTCTGGACCGGCTTCTGCTTGGCGGTCTTCGCCAGGGGCCGCTTGGACGTTCCGGCCCTGACGGCGCTCGCCTTCTTCGTCGGCGCGGCGGAGACCGCCGGCGCGGACGGGGCCGGCGTCCCCGGCGAGGACGGCGGAGGGGCCTTGGCGCCGGTGATCCCGAGGACGACCGCTCCGAGCAGGAGGGTGCCCGCCGCGGCCCCGGCGCCCGCCAGCAGGCGCGCGCGGGTGGACGTCGTGACGTCCGCCACGCCGAGCGGCGTGAACGCCCTGGTGTCGGTGTCCTCGGCGCCCGACCTCCGCGACGGCGTCGCGGGCGCGGGCGTGGGGCGCCGCCGCCGTGAGTGCGGGGTGAGGGAGCGCCGGGGAGCGGTGCGCGGCGGGCCGGCCGGAGGCGCGGGGCGCGCCGCGGGACGGGCCGCGGCGTGCGGCTGCGGCTGCTCGACGAGGGCGAGGAGCAGGTCGGTCGCGGTGGGGCGGTCCGCCGGGTCCTCCGCCAGCGCCCACCGGACGAGCGGGACCAGCGCGTCCGGGAGACCGGACAGGTCGGCGTCCCCGGCGGCGGTGCGCAGCGTCGCGGGGTCGCCGCCGATCGGCATCTGCCCCGTCCCGGCGTGGGCGATGAGGCAGCCCCAGGCGAAGATGTCGGCCGCCTGGGACGAGGCGCCCCCGACGAGCACCTCCGGGGCGATCCACCCGGGGGTGCCGAACACCTGGCCGGTCGTGGCGGCATCGTCCGGGGCGTCCTGGCTGCCCGCGATGCCGAAGTCGATGACGCGGCAGCCGGACAGGGTGAGCATCACGTTGGCGGGCTTGAGGTCGCGGTGCACGAGCCCCGCCGCGTGGATCGCGGCGAGCGCCGAGGCGACGCCCACGGCGACGCCGTGCAGGTCGGCGGGCGGCAGCGGGCCGCCGGAGGTGAGCCTGTCGTGCAGGGACACGCCTCCGACGTAGTCGGTGACGAGGTAGGGCAGACCGTCCTGCTCGCCCTGCGCGAGGACGCGCGCGGTGCAGAACGAGGCGACCCGGCTCGCGAGGTGCGCCTCGTCGCGGAAGCGCCGCCGGTAGGACGGGTCCTCGGCGAGGTGCGGATGGATCGTCTTGACCGCGACGCGCCCGCCCGACACCGGGTCGGCTCCGAGGAAGACCGTCCCCATGCCGCCGGATCCGAGCCTGCCCAGCAGTCGGTGGCCGCCGACCTCTCGGGGGTCGGCGGGTTCGAGTGGCCTGAAGTCAGTGTCCATGCGGTGCTCCAGCACCCCCCTTCCGTCTCTCCCGCCCACCCATCCCCTATCGGCGGCGAATTATGGCGGGTTTTTCCGAAGAAGGGTGGAAACGTGATCGTCACGTCGATGTAGCACCCCGTGCATCGGAGGCGTGCACAGTGAGGGAAGCGGTGCCCGTGTGGGCGGCTCCCCAGGGGTGGGAGGCGCCGCCCGCACGGGCGCCGGTCCGATATGTGGCGATGTTTTGCAGGGCAACGGCCCGGTAAGAACCGTCCTGCGCCCTCCCCCCGGCGCGTCGACGCGGCGCGGCACCGGCCGCCGCTCGCGAGCCGGAGGGGGAGGGGCGCCGGGTGCGGATACTCGGGGACCGGCTGTCGCCGGCGTCCTGGTCGGTGCGGACCCGCGTGACCGCGGCCGCCACCCTCATCGTCGCGCTGCTGCTCGTCGGCGGCGTCACGCTCTTCTACCAGGTCCTCCGCGGCACCGTCTACCGCGGGCTGCACGACCGCGGCACCCTGGTCGTGACCGACCTCTCCACGCTCGTGCGCGAGACCGACGTGCGGGGGACGATCCGCGTCGAGGACCCCGGTTTCCCGCTGCTCCAGGTCCAGGACGGCGAGGGCGGCGTGCTCGCGGCCAGCGACACGCTGCACGGCCACGGCCCCGTGAAGGTCCCGGTCTCACCGGTGGCGGGCCGCCCCGAGTACCACACCGTGCGGTTCCAGGGGCTCGCGGACTTCTACTTCGTCACCGAGCGGGTCGACACCCGCTTCGGCACCCGCACGGTCTACGTCGGCGCCCCCATCACGACGGTCACCCGCTCCAGGCCGGTCTTCCTCGCCCTGCTCGTCGTGACGGTGCTGGTCGCGACGACCGTGGTGGGCTGGATCGTGTCGCTGTCGGTGCGGCGGGCGCTGCGGCCGGTCCGGGTGATGAGCGCCGAGATGACGGAGATCACCGGCGGGGCCGACCGCCGGGTGACCGTTCCGGCGCCCAACGACGAGGTGTCCGAGCTCGCCGAGTCGGTGAACGTGATGCTGAACCGGCTGGAGGACGTCCTCACGCGGCAGCGCGCGTTCGTCGCGGACGTCTCGCACGAGCTGCGCAGCCCGCTGACGGGTCTGCGCACCCAGCTGGAGGCGGCGCTGGAGCAGCCGGAGGACGAGGACTGGCCGGCGGTCGCCCGGGCGGCCCTCGCCGACGCCGACCGGTTGCAGGGCATCGTCGGCGACCTGCTCATCCTGGCGAGGCTGGGCGCGGGCGTACACGTCCCGCGGGAGCGGGTCGACCTCGGCGAGCTGGTCCGGGCGGAGGTGAGCCGGCGGCCCCGGCGGATCCCGGTCGAGGTCGCGGCGGACGAGGGCGTCGTGGTCCGGGTCACCGAGGCCCAGCTCGTCCGGCTGCTGACGAACCTGCTGGACAACGCGGAGCGGCACGCGGAGTCGCGGATCTGGGTGCGGGTGACCGCGGACGGGCCGGAGGCGGTGCTGGAGGTCCGCGACGACGGCTCGGGGGTCGCGCCGGAGGACCGCGAGCGCATCTTCTGGCGGTTCCACCGGCTCGCCGAGGGCCGCGAGCTGGACCGCGGCGGCACCGGCCTCGGGCTGACGATCTCCCGCGACATCGCCCGCGCGCACGGCGGCACGCTCGTGGCCGCCGACAGCGACCAGGGCGCCCGGTTCGTCCTGCGCATCCCCCGTGAGGAGGTCTAGGGCAGGGCGAGGGGCGGTCGCCGGTCGCCGTGCCGGGTCGCCCGCTCGAACGCGTGGCCGATCCGCAGGACGGCCAGGTCCGCGTGGTGGGGGCCGACGATCTGCAGGCCCACCGGCAGCCCGTCGGAGGTGAACCCGGCGGGCACCGACAGGGCGGGGCACCCGGTCGCCGAGATGAGGAAGCACGACCGCATCCACTCCAGGTAGTCGCGCATCGGCCGCCCGGCGACCTCGCCCGGGTACTCGGCGCCGGCGTCGAAGGGCGGGACCTGGCTGACCGGCAGCAGCAGCGCGTCGTAGCGCTCGAAGAACTCCCGGACGCGGTGGAACAGCGCCGTGTGGAGCGTCTCGGCGCGGCCGAGGTCGGCGCCGGTGAGGGAGCGCCCGGCGTCGATGTTCTCGGCCAGGGAGGGCTTGAAGTCGGCGCGGCGCTCGTCCAGCAGGGGGCGCAGGGTGATGTCCCAGTGCCAGGCGCGCAGGGTGCGGAAGACCTCGTCGGCGCCGGTCAGGTCGGGCGAGGCCTCCTCGACGGCGCAGCCGAGCTCCTCGAACACCTTGGCGGCGGGCGCGAGCACGCCGGTGACGGCCGGGTCGACGGGGATCGTCCCGCCGAGGTCGGGGGACCAGGCGAGGCGCAGCCCGGCGATGTCGCGGTCCAGCGGCGCGGCGAACGCCGCCCCGGGCGTCTCCAGCGCGATCGGGCTGCGCGGGTCGGGGCCGGCGAGCACCGACAGCAGCAGCGCGGCGTCCGCGACGTTCCGGGCCATCGGCCCCTGCACGCCCAGCGTCGACCAGCCCGCGAGGACCGGCCAGGACGGCACCCGGCCCGGCGACGGGCGCAGCCCGACGACGTTGCAGAACGAGGCGGGGTTGCGCAGCGAGCCGCCCATGTCGCCGCCGTCGGCGAGCGGCTGCATGCCGCACGCCAGAGCGGCCGCGGCGCCGCCGCTGCTGCCGCCCGCCGACCGGGACGGGTCGTAGGGGTTGCGGGTCAGGCCGAACACCGGGTTGAAGGTGTGGGACCCGGCGGCGAACTCCGGCGTGTTCGTCTTGCCGAGCGTGACGGCGCCCGCGGCGCGGATCCGCTCGACGACGAGTTCGTCGCGGTCCGGGACGTGGTCGGCGAAGATCGGCGAACCGGAGGTGGTGCGGATTCCGGCGGTGGCGTGGGTGTCCTTGTGCGCCACGGGCAGGCCGTGCAGCGGGCCCGGCCGCTCTCCGGCCGCCAGCCGCTCGTCGGCCTCGCGCGCCTGCCGTTCCGCCCGTTCGGCGACCAGCGTGACGATGGCGTTGACCTGCGGGTTCGTCCTTTCGATCTGGTCGAGATGCGCCTGTAGGACCTCGCGCGCCGACAGTTCGCGGGCGCGGATCCGGCGCGCCAGTTCGCGGGCGGACGAAAAGCAGATCTCCTCGGACACATGCCCTCCTCGTGCGCGGGGTCCCCACCAGTGTCCACCCCGGGCGCCCGGCGGTCCCCGGGTGAGGACATCATGCAGGAGGGACCGGCGGAAGGGGCTTCGTGACGGATCGTGTCGGGGCGCGCGACCTGCTGCGCCGCGTGCTGGACGAGGGAGCCTGGACGTCCTGGGACGTTCCGCCCGCCGGGGAGCCGCCCCCCGCCTCCGCGTACGCCGAGGCTCTCGCGGCCGCCCGCGAGCGCAGCGGCTGCGACGAGGCCGTCCTGACGGGGGAGGGCCTGCTGCGCGGGCGCCGCGTCGCGTTCGTCGTGTCGGAGTTCCGGTTCCTCGCGGGCTCGATCGGACTCGCCACCGCGGACCGGATCGTCGCGGCCGTCGGGCGCGCCACCGCCGAGGGACTGCCGCTGCTGGCCGCGCCGTGCTCCGGCGGCACCCGCATGCAGGAGGGGACGGCCGCGTTCGTGCAGATGGCCCGCATCACCGCCGCCGTCATGGCCCACCGGGCCGCCGGCCTGCCCTACCTGGTCTACCTGAGGCATCCGACGACCGGCGGGGTGTTCGCGTCGTGGGGGTCGCTCGGGCACGTGACGGCCGCCGAGCCCGGCGCGCTGATCGGGTTCCTCGGCCCCCGCGTCTACGAGGGCCTGCACGGAGAGCCGTTCCCGCCGGGGGTGCAGGTCGCCGAGAACCTGGCGGCCAAGGGCCTGCTGGACGCCGTGGTGGCCATCGACGACCTCGCGGGGGTGGCGTCCGCCGCGCTGGACGTCCTGTGCGGGCGGCCGCCCTCGGCGCCCGCGCCCTCGCCTCCGCCCGCGGGCGTTCCGCCGGAGGGGACGGCGTGGGACTCGATCGAGCGGTCGCGCCGCCCGGACCGTCCGGGCGTCCGCGAGCTGCTGCGCTTCGGGGCCGCGGACGTGACGCCCCTGTCGGGCACCGGCCAGGGGGAGGCGGAGCCCGGCCTGCTGCTCGCCCTGGCCCGTTTCGGGGCGGCGCCGTGCGTCCTGGTGGGGCAGGACCGGCGCGGTCAGCGCGGCGGCCACCCGCTCGGCCCGGCCGGGCTGCGGGTCGCGCGGCGCGGGATGCGGCTGGCCGCGGAGCTGGGCCTTCCGCTGGTCACGGTGGTCGACACGCCCGGCGCCGTCCTGTCGGCCGAGGCGGAGGAGGGCGGGCTCGCGGGTGAGATCGCCCGCTGCCTGGCCGATCTGATCACCCTGCCGGCGCCGACGCTCTGCCTGCTGCTGGGCGAGGGCACGGGCGGCGCCGCGCTGGCGCTCCTGCCCGCCGACCGCGTCCTGGTGGCCCGGCACGCCTGGCTGTCGCCGCTGCCGCCCGAGGGCGCCTCGCTGATCGTCCACCGGACCCCGGCGCGGGCCGGCGAGATGGCCGAGGCGCAGGGCGTCCGGTCGGCGGACCTGCTGCGCGGCGGGCTGGCGGACGTGCTCGTCGACGAGCGCCCGGACGCCGCCGACGAGCCGGAGGCGTTCTGCCGCCGGGCCGCCGCGGCGGTGGAGCGGGGGCTGTCGGGTCTCGCGCCCACCGGCCCGGCCGCCCGCCAGGCGCGCTACCGTCCTGGATCATGACCGAGACCGTCTCCAGCGCCTACGACGCCATCGCCGACCTGTACGCCGACCTCTTCCGCGACGCGCTCGACGAGCTCCATCTGGACCGGGCGATGATCACCGCGTTCGCGGCGATGGTCCCGGCCGGGCCGGTCGCCGACCTCGGCTGCGGCCCCGGCCGCGGGACGGCGCTGCTGCACGGCCTCGGCCTGGACGCGTTCGGGCTCGACCTGTCGCCCGCCATGATCGCCCGCGCCCGCGCCGACCACCCGCACCTGCGCTTCGACGAGGGCGACATCACGGCGCTCGACCTCCCGGACGGCGGCCTGGCGGGCGTCCTGTCGTGGTACTCGACCATCCACCTGGGGCCGGAGGAGATCCCGCGCGCCTTCGCGGAGTTCCACCGGGTGCTGGCCCCCGGCGGCCTGCTCCTGGTCGGGTTCCAGTCGACCGACGAGGACGAGGCGGAGGCGTTCGACCACAAGGTCGCCCTCGCCTACCGCCGGCCCGTCGACGTCATGGCCGAACTGGCCGCCCAGGCGGGGCTGGTGGAGGTGGCGCGGCTCCTGCGCCGTCCGGCGGAGAACGAGCGCCCGGTCCCCGCCGGCAGCCTCCTGGTCCGCAAGCCCTGACGCGCGGCGGTCACCGCCGGGCGGACGCCTGGACCAGGGCCGTGAAGAGCGCCTGCTGGTCGCGGTCGGTGGCGGCGGTGTCCTCGGGATGCCACTGGACGCCCAGGAACCACGCCCGCGCGTCCGCGAGCTCGGCGGCCTCGACGGTGCCGTCGGCGGCGCGGGCGGTGGGGGCCAGGGCCGGGGCGAGGGCCGCGATCGACTGGTGGTGATAGCAGGACACGACGGTCTCCTCGGCGTCGAGGGTCTTGGCGAGCAGGGTGCCGGGCCTGACCGGCACGGAGTGGACCCGGTGCCGGTGGTCGGGCTCCATGTGCTGGTGGAGGGTGCCGCCGAGCACCGCGTTCACCACCTGGAGGCCGCGGCAGACGGCGAGGGTCGGCAGGCCCGCGTCCAGGGCGTGGGCGGCCAGGGCGAGGTCGAAGGCGTCCTGCTCGTCGTCCACGTCGTACAGGGCCTCGTGCGCGGACGCGGCCCCGTAGCGGCGGGGGTGCAGGTCGCCGCCGCCGGGCAGCAGGACGCCGTCGCAGCGCTCCAGCCGGGACGGGTCGAACGGCGAGGCCGGGTGCATGAGGAACGGTTCGCCGCCCGCCCGGTGCACCGCCTCGACCAGGGCCCGGGACGCGACCTCGGCCCGGTGCCGCAGGGCCGAGGCGCTCGCGGAGAACCGGGCGGGAAGCGCGATGAGGGGCCTCACAGCTCGATCCACGTCGTCTTGAGGTCGGTGTACTTGTCCATGGCGTGCAGGGACTTGTCGCGGCCGTGGCCCGAGAGCTTGACGCCGCCGAACGGGACGCTCATGTCGCCCTCCTCGTAGCAGTTCACCCAGACCGTCCCGGCGCGCAGGGCGCGGGAGACGCGGTGCGCCGTCGAGAGGTCGGAGGTCCAGACGGCGGCGGCGAGGCCGTAGTCGGTGTCGTTGGCCAGGCCGACCGCCTCGTCGACGTCGTCGAACTCCAGGACGGCCAGGACGGGCCCGAAGACCTCCTCGCGCGCGATCCGCATCCCCGGGTCGACCCGGTCGAACACGGTGGGGGCCATGAACCGGCCGTCGGCGCGCCCGCCGGCGCCGTCCGCGCGGGCCGCCTCCACGTGCGACACGACGCGGGCGTGGTGGGCGGGCGAGACCAGCGGGCCCATCTCGGTGGCGGGGTCGAGCGGGTCGCCCACCCGGAGCGACTCGGCGCGGGCGACGACCCGGTCCAGGACGCGGGAGGCGACCGAGCGGTGGACGAGCAGCCGGGACGGGGCCGTGCACATCTCGCCGGCGTTGAAGAAGATCCCCCAGGCGGCCGTGTCGGCGGCGGCGTCCAGGTCCGGGGCGTCCGGAAGGATGATGTTGGGCGACTTGCCGCCGAGTTCGAGCCAGACGCGCTTGAGGTTGGAGGCGGCGGCGTAGCGCAGGAAGTGCCGCCCCACCTCGGTGGAGCCGGTGAACGCCAGGACGTCGACGGACGGGTGCTCGCCGAGGGCGCGGCCCGCGGTCTCGCCGGGGCCGTTGACGACGTTGAACGCCCCGGGCGGCAGGCCCGCCTCGGCGGCGAGCGCGGCCAGGTGCAGCGCCGACAGCGGCGACTCCTCGGCGGGCTTCAGCACGACCGTGCAGCCCGCGGCCAGCGCCGGGGCGACCTTCCAGGCGGCCATCGTCAGCGGGAAGTTCCACGGGACGACGGCCGCGACGACGCCGGCGGGTTCGCAGCTCACCAGGGCCAGGGACGAGGAGGCGGTGCGGGGGGCCTCGTCCAGCCGCTTGTCGGCGATCTCGGCGTACCAGCGCAGGCATCCGGCGACGGCGCGCAGCTCGATCCCGTACGCCTCGGAGACCGGTTTGCCCATCTCCAGGCTGACCAGCAGGGCGAGCGTCGCGCGGTCGCGTTCGACGAGCCCGGCCCAGCGCAGGAGGGCGGCCTTGCGCTCGGCGGGCGCGAGGCGGGGCCAGGGGCCGGTGTCGAAGGCGCGGCGCGCGGCGGCGACGGCCGCGTCCACCTCCGCCGCCCCGCCCGACGCGACGTGCGCGATCGTCGCCCCGTCGCGGGGCGCCACGACGGGGACCGAGCCGGAGCCGGTGGACTTCCCGTCGATGTGGTGGCCGGTGTGCGGGGCGAGCCCGGCGGCGCGGGCGCGCCATTCCTCGTAGGGGACGTCGGGCACGGACCCTCCCTCAAGTCGTTTGGTCCCGAACAATAGCTGGGACGGCTTGACCGCCGCCATCCCCGCTTCCTAGATTATTTGGGGCCAAACAAACTGGAGGTGCGCAGCGATGGCAACAGTCGCGGGCGTCGCCGTCGAGACCGGGCACTGGATCGGCGGTGAGCGCGCCGCCTCCGCCGCGGTGTTCACCGACGTCTCCCCGATCGACGAGCGGCCGATCGCCGAGATCGCGCGGGGCGGTCCGGCCGAGGTGGACGCGGCGGTCGCCGCCGCGCGCCGGGCGTTCCCCGCCTGGGCCCGGACGGGCAGGGACGAGCGGGCGCGGCTGCTGCACGCCGTCGCCGACGGCGTGGAGAAGCGCGCCGAGGAGCTCGCCCGGGTCGAGACGGCCGACAACGGGGCGCTCGTCCGCTCCCACCGGCGCGGCGTCATGCCCCGCGTCGCGCACAACTTCCGGTTCTTCGCCGACCGGCTGCTCGGCCTCGGCCACGACGACTTCGACACCCGCGGGCACACCAACCACGTCAGCTGGGACCCGGCGGGCGTCTGCGCGCTCATCACCCCGTGGAACGCGCCGCTGATGCTCGCCACCTGGAAGATCGCGCCCGCCCTGGCCGCCGGGAACACCGTCGTGCTGAAGCCCGCCGAGTGGACGCCGCTCACCGCGTCCCTGCTGGCCGGCGTCGCCGCCGAGGCGGGGCTGCCGGACGGGGTGCTCAACGTCGTCCAGGGCTACGGCGCGGAGGTCGGCGGGCCGCTCACCGCGCACCCCGACGTGCGGCGGATCAGCTTCACCGGCTCGGTGCCCACGGCCCGCACGATCGCGGCCGCGGCCGCGGCGAACCTGACGCCGCTGTCGCTGGAGCTGGGCGGCAAGTCGCCGTTGCTCGTCTTCGCCGACGCCGACCTCGACCTGGCAGCGGACCTCGCGGTCGAGCAGTACGACAACGCGGGCCAGGTGTGCCTCGCGGGCACCCGGCTGCTCGTCGAGTCGTCCGTCGCGGACGAGTTCACCGCGCGGTTCGTCGAGAAGGCGTCCAGGCTCCGGCAGGGCGACCCCCGCGACGAGTCCACCGACGTCGGCCCGCAGATCCACCGCCGCCACCTCGAACGGGTGGACGGATTCGTCCGGCGCGCCAAGGACGCCGGGGCCCGCGCCCTCCTCGGCGGGGGCCCGAACGACGACCTGGGCGGCCTCTACTACCGGCCCACGCTGTTCACCGGCGCCCCCGAGGGAGCGGAGATCCTCACCGAGGAGGTCTTCGGGCCCGTCCTCACCCTCCAGACCTTCGACTCCGAGGACCAGGCCGTCGCCATGGCGAACGGCACCCGGTTCGGCCTCGCCGCCACCCTCGCCACGGGCGACCCGGAGCGCGCGCGGCGCGTCACCGGGCGGCTCGTGGCCGGGACGGTGTGGGTCAACTGCTTCTTCGTCCGCGACCTGCGGGCCCCGTTCGGCGGGTCCCGGCAGTCGGGGGTCGGGCGCGAGGGCGGCGACTGGAGCTTCGACTTCTACTGCGACCTGAAGAACACGGTGACGGCGCCATGGGCGAGGTAGTCGGCGCGGGGCTCCTCGCGCACGTCCCCACGATCGTGCTGCCCGAGGCCACGCGCCGCGAGCTGAACGGCGGCGAGGACACCACGCTCGTCTCCGGCCTGCACAGGCTCCGCGCGGACGTCTTCGAGCGGGACGACTACGACACCGTCGTCGTCCTCGACTCGCACTGGGCCACCACCGTCGAGTTCGTCACCACGGCGCAGGACCGCCGCGCCGGGCTCTACACGTCCGAGGAACTGCCGCGCGGCATGTGCCGCATGCCCTACGACATCCCCGGCGACCCCGAGCTGGCCCGCGCGGTGGCGCGCTACGCCGGCCGGCACGGGACGTACATCACCCCGATCGACGACCCCCACCTGCCGATCTACTACGCGACCGTCAACCTGTGGACGCACCTCGGCGTCCGCGACGACCCCTACCTGGGCGTGCCGGGGAAGCGGTGGATCTCGATCGGCGTGTGCCAGACCGCCGACACCGAGGACTTCCTGCGCCTCGGCCGCGCCCTCGGCGACGCCGTCGCCGCGACCGGCCGGCGCGTCCTGCTGATCGCCTCCGGCGCGCTGTCGCACACCTTCTGGCCGCTGCGCGTGATCCGCGACCACGAGGCGTCCGGCCCCGAGCACATCTTCACGCCGCAGGCGCGGGCCGCCGACGAGCAGCGCATCGCCTGGCTCGGGAACGGCGACCACGCCCGCGTCCTCGACACCATGCCGGACTTCCTGGCCTTCAGGCCCGAGGCCCGCTTCGGCCACTACCTCATGATGATCGGCGCCCTCGGCGAGCACGCCTGCACCGCCCCCGGGCGCCTCTACAGCGACTACGAGAACTCCGTCGGAACGGGCCAGGTGCACATCTGGTTCGACCGCCCCGCGAACGGATGGACGGCCTGATGACCGAGTACCGGAGAATCCTGCTGGAGGGCGCCGCGACCCAGGTCGTCCGGGACGGTGACGACCTCCTCGCCGCGGACGGCCGCCGGGTGCGGGCGGCCGACGCCGTCCACCTGCCGCCGTGCGAGCCGTCGAAGGTGGTCGCGGTGCACCTCAACCACCGCAGCCGGGTGGAGGAGTTCCGGACGGAGCTGCCGCCCGCGCCGACCTACTTCCACAAGCCGGTCTCGGCGCTGAACGCGCACGGCGGCGCCGTCGTCCGCCCGGAGCGGTGCCGGTACCTGAACTACGAGGGCGAGATCGCGATCGTCATCGGCCGGACGGCCCGCAACGTCTCCCCCCAGGAGGCCGGCGCCCACATCGCCGGCTACACGGTCGCGAACGACTACGGCCTGCACGACTTCCGCGACACCGACGCGGGCTCGATGCTGCGCGTGAAGGGCTCCGACACCCTGTGCCCCCTGGGGCCGGGCCTGGTCACCGACTGGGACTTCCGCGGAAAGTACCTGCGCACGTACGTGAACGGCGAGCTCGTGCAGGACGGCAGCACCGACGAGATGGAGTGGGACATGCACTACCTCGTCGCCGACATCGCCCGCACCATCACGCTGTATCCGGGGGACGTGCTGCTGTCCGGCACGCCGGCGAACTCGCGTCCCGTCCGGCCCGGCGACGTCGTCGAGGTCGAGGCCGAGGGGCTCGGACGGCTCCGCAACCACATCGTCGCCGGGCCCGCCCCCGTGCGGGACGACTGCGGCGCGCAGCCCACCGAGTCCGAGGAGGTCGTCTCCACCGCGTTCGGCGGAGACTGGGAGTTCCGGGGCGTCCGCCCGCCGCGCGGGTGAGCGGGAGGGCGTCAGGCGCGCGAGCGGCGGCCCGAGCGCCGGGGCGGCGGCGGCGACTGCTCGCGCAGCGCGGCCCGCCGCTCCTCGCCCTCCTCCTCCAGGTGCTCGACCACCGACCGGAGCGTCCCGGCGAGGGCGCGGTTCTCCTCACCGCTCAGCCCCTCCACCACGAACGCCTCCTCGGCGTTGAACGCGGGGAACATCTCCCGCATCAGCTCCTGCCCCTTGCCGGTCAGCCGCAGCAGGACCAGCCGCCCGTCCGTCGCGTGCGAGCCGCGCTCGATCAGGCCGCGCCCCTCCAGCGTCTTCACGACCCCGGTGAGCGTGCCCTTGGAGATCCCGGCCTCCTCGGCGACGTGCCGCGTCTCCATCTCGTCCCAGATCCACACCACCCACAGGACGACGAACGACGTCCACGTCAGGTCGGCGCCGCGCAGGACCGAGCTCTCGAAGTGCTGCCGGATCGCGGCGGCGGCGCGGTAGATGTTGGACACCGCCATCATCGCGTCGTGCCGCAGCGGGACGTCCCCGAGCCGCCGCTGGATGGCCTGCTCGGTCTCTTGCAGGGTGTGGTGCCCGGTCACGTGCGTCCTCCCGTAGGGTCCGGCGCCGGCGAACCGCTCGCGCGCCTCCGGCGGACCGAAGGCGAATCTACTCCCGTCGGCGGTCGTTCGACTCCGTACGATCCCCGTGACCCCGTTCCGGGATTCCCCCGTGCGGGGGAGGGGCGTGGCGCCCGCGGGTGATCAACGCGGCCGGGGCGGGCGCGAGGGTGGGGCCATGACCCTTGCGAGCACGCCATCGGTTCCGTTCGCGCGGCTGCGCGCGGGCTGGGAAGCCGCGCACGCGCCGGTCGCGGGCGTCCCGCGCTGGGCGCGGATCGCGGCCCTGGCCGTGCCGTTCACCGTCCTGCCGTCGGGACTGTGGCGGATCGCCGCCTTCGCCCTCCACCTGCCGATCCTCAGCGGCGACGGCCTGGACTCGGGGACCGCGAAAGGCGACCTTCCCGGCTGGGTGCCGCTGGAGGCGTACGTGGTGCTGCTGTCGATCCTGTCGGAGGCGGTGGCGTTCACCGCCGTCGGGATGGTCGCCGGCTGGGGAGAGGTGTTCCCGCGGTGGCTGCCGGGCCTTCGGGGACGGCGCGTGCCGGTCGCGGCCGCCGTGGTCCCGGGTCTCGTGGGCGCCGCGATCCTGACCCCGATGTGGACGGCCTCCGTCGTGAACTGCCTGGTGTTCCAGGAGACCATCCAGGGGCGCCCGTTGCCCGAGGGCTTCCCCATCCACTTCCACGACTGGCAGGGCGTGCTCGGCGTCGTCGCCTACGCGCCGCTGGTGGCGTGGGGGCCGCTGCTCGCCGCCGTCACGCTCGCCTACTGGCGGCGCCGGGCACGCGCGTCCTGACGGTCAGGCCAGGCGGCGGCCGCCGTTCCACACCACGCCCACCTGGCGGTAGTAGGCGGCGATGGGCTCCTCGACCGTCAGGCGGGACAGCTCCTCGGTGGGGGAGTCGAACAGGCGCAGGTCGGCCTCGCCCTTCCACGCCTGGCCCGCCTCGAAGGAGGAGGCGCCCGACTCGATCAGCTCGTCCAGGGACGGCGCGCCGCCCGGCTCGACGGACGGCAGGAAGCGGTGGTGGGCCATCGGGTGCCCGTTGACGAAGCCGTTCGTCTCGGACGGTCCGTGCAGCGTGACCACCGCTTCGGCCAGGCGGCGGTCGGCGGCGGCGAGGGTGGCGCCGAACCGCTCGCCCGCGGCGATGCGGGGCGCGGCCCGGCCGTAGGGGTGCGGGCGGGTCTGGTGGATCGAGCCGAGCTTCTTCGGGTAGCCCTGGTGCAGGCCCCGCGCGATGGCGAAGTCCTTGTCGACCCAGATGTGGACGCAGCGCGAGTAGGTGCGCCCCTCGAACGAGCAGCGGACGACGGCGAAGCACTCCTTGTACTGCGCCCGGACGGGGTCCAGCAGCTCCTCGCCGGACTCCGCGCAGGACTGCCAGTCGGCCCAGATCAGCGCGACGGCGCCCGGGTCGTCCGGGGCGGGGGACAGCGGCGCGGGCAGCAGCTCGGCCACGCGGGCCGGGTCGGTGCGGTACTCGACCGTGAGCAGGTCGCCCGAGTAGTGCCACGGCGGGCTCGGGACGAGCGACGAGCGCCCCGTCGCGGTCTTGGGGTGCAGGAAGCCTCGCACGGTCGCCACCACGTATCTCCATTCGTTTGGGCCCATACGATATGCCCGCGGCGCCCGGTTCCGCCACCCCGCCCCGTGGTCTGGTCCTCTCGTCGCGACCCTTGCCAGGGACCGCCGCCCGCCATATGGTTTGGTCCCAAATGAACTGAGGGGAGTGCCCGTGAGCCGACCGGTCGAGGACGTGGTGAAGCGGCTGGCCGCCGACGGGATCGACGTGGTCCGGGTGTCCTACACCGACCTGATCGGCGTCGAGCGCGCCCGGGACGTGCTCGTCGAGCGGCTCCCCCAGGCGGTCGAGCACGGCCTGTCGTTCTGCCGGGCGGTCTTCCACACGACCCCGGGCGGCGGCACCGTCGAGGTGCCGGGCGGGCTGGACGCCGGGCTCCCCGACATCTGCGTGCGGCCCGACCTGTCGACGCTCGCCCCCGTCCCCTGGGAGGACGGCGTCGCGTCCTGCATCGGCGACGCGTGCGAGCCCGGAAGCCGCGAGCCGTGCCCCGAGGGGCCCCGGGAGGTGCTGCGGCGGGCGATCGGGAAGCTGCGGGAACTCGGGCTGGAGGCCGTCGCCGGACCCGAGTTGGAGTACTACCTCTGCGAGCCCGACCCGTCCTCTCCCACCGGCTGGCGCCGGTACGGGGACGCGCCCGGCAACGTCTACACCGCCGGCCGCAAGGGCGACCCGGACGGGCACCTGCTGCGCACGCTCCGGCACCTGCGCGACCTCGGCCTCGGCGTCACGATGGGCAACCACGAGTTCGGCGGCGGCCAGTTCGAGATCAACCTCGCGCACTCCGGCGCGCTCGACGCCGCCGACCGCGCGTTCCGGTTCAAGGCGGCCGTCCAGGAGATCGCCCGGCTGGACGGCCGGCTCGCCACCTTCATGGCCAAGCCGTTCAACGACGACGGCGGCTCGGGCTTCCACGTCCACCTCTCCTGCCTGGAGGCGGACGGGCGCAACGTCTTCGAGGGCGGGGGGCCGGACGGGCTGTCCGAGACCGCCCACCACGCGATCGCCGGGGTGCTGGAGCACGCCCCGGCCCTGGCCGCGCTGCTGAACCCCACGATCAACTCCTACAAGCGGTTCGGCCCGGGCAGCCTCGCCCCCTGGCTGATCGACTGGGGCCTGGACAACCGCAGCGCCATGCTCCGGATCCCGCCCGAGCGCGGCGCCGCGGCCCGGCTGGAGGTGCGCCTCGGGGACGCCTCCGCCAATCCCTACCTGGGCGTCGCCGGCCTGATCGCGGCCGTCTACCTGGGGATCCGCGACAAGGCGTCCGCGCCGCCGCCGCTGGAGGGCTACGGCTACGACGCCGCGAAGGCGCCCGTCCTGCCCGCCGACCTGCCCGCGGCGCTCGACGCGCTCGCCGCCGACGAGGCGCTCACCGAGGTGCTCGGCCGGGAGTTCGCGACCGCTTTCCTGGCCTACAAGCGGGACGAGGTCGCGCGATTCCGGCGGCACGTCACCGACTGGGAGTTCCGCGAGTACGCCTACCACCTCTGACCGGGCCCGTACGACCAGGTGGTCACACGCGCTCGCGCCCGGGGCTGTGCCGCCTGGCTACTGGAGAGTACGGTGTCCGGGACCCGAGGGCTGGAGGCTGGTGTGGCGTCGTTGACCGAGAAGGTGCCGCCGGGGGTGACCGGGGCCGTGCTCCGCGCCGTGTTCGCGCTGCCGGGGCCGGTGAAGCGGCTCGTCGCCGGGGCGCCGGTCCGGCGGGACGGGCAGGAGCTGGCGCTGGACGCGCAGCTGCTGCTCGCGATGATGCGGCTGGAGGGCGAGCGGAGGCTGGCCGGGGGCACGGTCGAGGACGCGCGGCGCGGGATCGCCCGAGGGCAGGCGTACCTGCCTAAGGTGCCGGCGCGCCCCGTCCGGACGCGGGACGTGGACGCGGGCGGCGTGCCGGCGCGGCTCTACACGCCGAAGGGTCTCGCGGAGGGCTCGCCGCTGCTCGTCTTCTACCACGGCGGCGGCTGGGTCATCGGGAGCCTCGACACCCATGACACGGTGTGCCGTTATCTCGCCGTGCACGCGGAGGTGCGGGTGCTGTCGGTGGACTACCGTCTCGCGCCCGAGCACCCGTACCCGGCGGCGGCCGACGACGCCCTGGCCGCCTACGAGTACGCGGCGTCCCACGCCGGCGACCTCGGCGCCGACCCGGGAGCCGTCGCGGTCGGAGGCGACAGCGCGGGCGGCAACCTCGCGGCGGTGGTGGGGCTGACGGCGCGGCGGACGCCGGACTTCGCGCTGCTGTACTACCCGGCGGTCGACATGGCCGTGCTGCGGCGGTCCCGGGACCTGTTCGCCGAAGGGTTCTACCTGACCGACGAAGACATGACGTGGTTCAGCGACCACTACTGCCCGGAGGCGCGGCGCGCCGAGCCGGCCGCCTCGCCGCTGGTCGCCGAGGACCTCTCCGGCTTCCCGCCCACCTACCTCGTCACCGCCGGGTTCGACCCGCTGCGGGACGAGGGGGAGGAGTTCGCCGAGCGGCTGCGCGAGGCGGGCGTGCCCGTCGCCCTGCGGCGGCAGGAGGACCTCATCCACGGGTTCGCGAACAGGCCCTCGGCCTCGGTGGCGCTGCGCTGGAACAGCAGGTTCAGCGAGGTGACGAGCGCCGCCCGCTCCAGGATCCGCTGGTCGGCGTCGTCGACCTCGTCGGCGGTGCGCAGCACCAGCGTGCCGAGCATCTCGT
>NZ_JBEZJP010000010.1:0-50241 GCF_040653175.1 Actinomadura sp. NPDC048032 | reverse complement strand
CGCCCCCGCTCGCCCACCCCCGCCCGCCCCGCTCACCGCCCGAGCGCGGCGCCCCCCGGCTCGCCCCGCCCCCCCCCCCCCACCACACCAGAACCCCGGTCCGGCTCGTACCCTTCGGGGCACGAGCCGGACTCTTGTGTGAAACGACGCGCCAGCCCCCAGACCAAGCCCTCAGTCGAAGAGATCCTCAGCCGAATCGGCACTGACCGCACTCCGGATCCACCGCTCGATCTGCTCGGAATCGGTACACCCCTCGACGCGAGCACGAACATCCGCAGGAACATCAAGCCCGCGCGCCTCAAGCATGAGCAACAGCGCCTTCACCTCCCCCTCGGCGCGGTGGGTGAGGGCGAACTCTGACTGCCACTCGTACTTGTCGAGCTTCACCACGTCCTCCATGAGGTCACGGGCAGCGTCAGGTGAAGAGATCCTCAGCCGAGTCGGCGCTGACCGCACGCTGGATCCACCGCTCGATCTGCTCGGGATCAGTACATGCTTCGACCCGCGCGCGGACATCCTCGGAGACATCGAGACCGCGCGCCGCAAGCATCAGCAGCAGAGCCTTCACCTCCCCCTCGGTACGCCCCTCGCTACGCCCTTCCGCGCGGCCCTCTGCGCGGCCTTCGGCGCGGTGGGTGAGGGCGAACTCTGACTGCCACTCGTAGTTGTCGAGCTTCACCATGTCCTCCATGAGTTTGCGGGCGGCGTCAGAGAACCGCGACATTACGTAGTCATGATAGAGCGCTCCGGTGTCGCCGGTGAGTGAGCCGATGGCGGCGGAGAGGCCCCGGAGGACGGCTTCCGACTGCGGGCCGTCCGCGTGGGCGGGGGCGCTGAGGACCGCCAGTTCGGGGAGGCGGCGGGCCTGGTCCGGGTCGGTGATGGGGGGCAGCATCTCGGGATGGACGGTCAGGGGCTTGAGCACCCAACCGGGGTGTCCCATGTCGATCGGGACGGCGCATCCTCGTGCCGTGGCCTGGTCCGGGCACAGGACGAGAAGCACCACGGGGCAGCGGCGGCGCAGACGCAGCGACGCCAGGTAGGCGGGCCAGCTGTAGGTCTTCTGGCGTAAGGCTCGTAGTTGGGATTCGACCACGACGCCCAGAACGGGGGACTTCGGGTCGCCGAGCAGGACGGTGGCGTCGCAGCGCAGTTCAGCAGGGTTGGTGTCGGCGTAGGACTCCGACGCCAGCGTGGCTCGCGCGTTGGTGGACACGTTTAGTCCGAAGACGCTCCGCAACATCTCGGGGACGAGCTGCGGCCTGTTGCGGACCATCTCCAGCGGTAGCTCGTGTTCGTTGGTGGGCATGAAAGCAAGCTAAGAGTAATCACTTGGCAACGTAGAGCTATCGAGCCGATTCGGTCCCTGCGTGCCATGGCAGGGAGGATCGCCATAGCTCGATCGCGCTATCGAACTGGCCGGGGAGGGCGGTTGGTGTGCTGGTCAGGGGAGTAGGTGGGGGAGGAGGAGCCAGGCGCCCAGGGCGGTCATCGCGGCTCCGGAGAGGCGGGTGATCGTGCGGGCGGCTGCGGGGCGGGGGTTGAGGATGGTGCGGGTCAGTGTGCCCAGGCAGAGGTAGAAGGCGGCGCAGGTGGCCATGAAGGTCAGGCCCAGGACGGCGAGTTGTGCGGGGACCGGCCAGGCGTCACGCGGATCGGTGAACTGGGGCAGGAGGGCCAGGAAGATCAGCAGGCCCTTGGGGTTGAGGCCGCTCACGCCGACGCCGCGCAGGAAGGTGCCCCAGTCGGCGCCGGTGCCGGTCCGGACGTCGAGGGGGCCGGGGCGGGCGAAGGTCGTCGCGCCGTGCCAGACGAGGTAGAGGCCGCCGACGACGGTGAGGGCCGTCAGGGCGGACGGGGAGCCGGCGACCAGCGCGCCGACGCCTGCCGCGACGATCGCGGTCACCGCGGCGTAGCCGGTGACCAGCCCGGCCACGGCGGGTACGACGCCGCCGCGCAGTCCGGTGGAGAGGGTGAAGGCCCAGTCCGCGCCCGGGACGGCGATGAGCAGCAGGGACACCGCCCAGAACGCGAGCACCGATCCCGCTGCCATCGCATTCCTCCCCTTCTGGCGGCCATTACGGGGAGAATACGTTCGAACTGGCGGAAAATGGTTTTGACTTTTGGCCGTTCAGAACCCTTTTGTGGAAGAATCTGCTTTGTGGACGCCATCGATCGGAAGATCCTTGCCGTGCTCCAGGAGGACGGCCGGTTGACGGTCACCGAACTGGCGGCGCGGGTGGGGTTGAGCGTCTCGCCGTGCCACCGGCGGCTGCGGGAGCTGGAGCGCGGCGGCACGATCCGCGGGTACCGCGCGGTCGTGGACGCCGCCGCGCTCGGCCTGACCTTCCAGGCGCTGGTCTTCGTCACCATGCGGCAGGAGGACCGCGACACGCTGCTCGGCTTCGAGGCCGCCGTCGCGCGGGTGCCGGAGGTGGTGCAGGCCCAGCGCCTTTTCGGCGACCCCGACTATCTGCTGCGCATCGTCACCGCGGACCTGAAGGCCTATCAGGAACTGGAGGACGACGTCCTCGCGGCGTTGCCGGGGGTGCAGCGGCTGAACTCCACGCTGGTGATGAAGCACGTCGTGAACGATCGGCCGCTGCCCACCTGAGCTACTGCCTGACGATCCAGTGGTCGTTCGCGCCGGCACGGACGAATTGCAGGGACGGGCACAGATAGTCGCGGGGGTTCGGGGTCGCGGTCGGCTGCCAGGGCGAGTCCGAGGCGGTCGCCGGGCTCCAGGCGCCGTTCCTGCGGAGCTGGATGGAACTGCTCTCGAAGACGACGTTCTTCGCGTCCGCGCAGTAGTAGGCGTTGCCCGTGCTCGGGTCGCGGGACGCGTAGATCTCGAAGATGTCCCAGCCGTAGGTCAGCGAGCTCGTGTCCCGGCCCGATTTGCTGTAGAAGAGGCTCCAGGAATTCGTCGTGTAGTTGTACAGGTACGCCGACCACGCGTTGGTGGACGCGTTCGTCCTGACGAGCTGGACGCTGTAGGCGGGGCGCCCGTTCACGCTCTTGGTGTAGGTCCGGAGGAAGTTCGCGTCCATCTTCACCTCCTTGGCGGGCCCGTTGCCGCCGCACCAGTCCCAGGCCCAGATCTCGTTTCCGACGGCCTGGGAGTAGACGGTCGTGATCTCCATGCAGGACCCGGCGGCCTTGACGGTGGGCGTGTAGGTGAAGTCGGCGCTGTTGGACACCCGATAGCTCGTGTCGACGCTGTGGGTGGCGGTCAGCCCGTCGTGGGTGCCGGCGGCCGGTTCGACGCCCCAGAAGTGGTGGATCTGCTCGCGGCGCAGGCGGGAACGGTGCAGGTCGCGGAATCTCTGCACGGCCCGGGCGTTGCGGGCGTCGGAGACGAAGGTGCGGGCGCCCGCGACGTGCCCGCGTTTCGGGGCGGTCGGGTCGGCAGCGGAGGGGGCCGCGGAAACGCTCGCGGCGGGAATGGCGGTAAAGGCGGCGAGAACGGCGCAGGCGAGCAGGGTTCGACGCTGCATCACGCGACTCCTTGTGGCGGGGGGGCGGTCTGCTAGCGCGCGCTGGTGCCGTCCCAAAGAATCGCTATCCGCGCCTCATACTGTCAACGAAACGTTTTTCAACCCGCCTTCAGAAAGCGTAGAAGAAAAGGGACGGGCCCCGCGCTCCGGGCCCGTCCCGCACGCGTTTCAGCGGCGGTAGAGGTTCAGCTTCTCCTCGCCGATGCGCTCGCGCAGCGCCGGGTCGTCCACCCCCTGGCCCTCGCCGGTGGCGCCGCACAGGACCGCGACCTTGCCGATGTGCTGGTTCGTCTGGACGGCCCGGGTCGCGTCCCCCGCCTCGTCCAGCGGGAAGACCTTCGACAGCGTCGGGTGGATCATGCCGAGGCCGATCAGCCGGTTGATCTCGACGGCCTCGTGGTAGTTGAAGCCGTGCGAGCCGATGATGCTCTTCAGCCGCATCCAGAGGAACCGGTTGTCGTACTCGTGCCGGTACCCGGTGGAGGAGCCGCAGGTGACGATCTTGCCGCCGCGCTTGGCGACGTAGACGGACGCGCCGAACGTCTCGCGGCCGAGGTACTCGAACACGATGCCGGGGTCCTCGCCGACGAGCCGGCGGATCGCCTCGCCCAGCATCCGGCCGGCCTTCGGGTGCCGCAGGCCCTGCTCGCCGAGCTCCAGGTCGTTGCGGTTGATGATGTGGTCGCAGCCCTGCGAGCGGACGATGTCGGCCTTCTCCTCGGAGGAGACCACGGCGACCGGGATGCCGCCGCCGTTCTTCACGAGCTGCGTCGCGAACGAGCCGAGCCCGCCGGTCGCGCCCCAGATCAGCACGACGTCGCCCTGCTTCATGCGGGCGCCGTGCGACCCGACGAGCATCCGGTAGGCGGTCGCGGCGCACAGCGTGTTGGAGCCCGCCTCCTCCCACGTCAGGTGGGCGGGCTTGCGGATCAGCTGGTTCGCCTTGACGATGCAGTACTCGCCGAGCGACCCGAAGTTCGTCTCGAAGCCCCACGCGAGCTGGCTCTCCGACATCATGCCGTCGTCGTAGGAGCCGTGGTCCTCCTCGTCCACGTAGGACGGGGACAGCACGACCTTGTCGCCGACCTTCCAGCTCTTCACGCCGCTGCCGGTGCGCACGACGACGCCCGAGCCGTCCGAGCCGAGGATGTGGTACGGCAGGTCGTGCCGGGCGCCGTACCAGCCCTGCCGGCCGAACTTCTCCAGGAACGCGAACGTCGGGACCGGCTCGAAGATCGCCGACCAGACGGTGTTGAAGTTGATCGCGGCGGACATCACCGCGACGACGCACTCGTCGGGCGCGAGCTCGGGCATCTCGACCTCGCCGACGTGCAGGGAGCGGCGCACGTCCTTGTCGGTCTGGCCCTCGAAGATCCCGACCTCGTCCTTGCGGGTGAACGCCGCGCGGAAGCGGGTCGGCAGGTCGATCTCCTGCAGCTCGGGACCGCTCGCGCCGGACCGGACGGCGTCGAGCAGGGCGTGGGACGGGCCGGGGTGGGCCATGGGGAAGTCCTCCGTGGAACGGGGTTCGGGGGGCGGCCCTCAGCGGGCCGTGATCGGCGCGGGGACGGCGTCGCTCTCCCGCCGTCCCGCGAGCATGGCCTCCAGGTGCGCGGCGAGAACGCCCACACCGGGCGGATCGAGCAGGTTGAGATGGTGCGCGCCGGGGATCGTGACGATCTCCAGGTCGGCGCAGAGCCCGCCGAAACCGTTGGTCCCGTCGAGCACGTAGCGTGCGTCCCGCACGGCCCAGGGGGTCTCCTCGGGCGCGTAGTACAGGATGACGTGCCCGTCGTAGGGCTCCGGCTTGTACGCCTCCAGGGAACGGGTGTCCTGGTGGGACGTGAGCTGGTGGGTGAGCGCCGCCGGGGGGATGTGGTCGACCAGCGGCGCCGCACGCTCCATGACCAGCGCGAACTGCGACTCCTCGTCCAGCCCGGACAGCTCCTCGTAGGTGAGGGCGACCTCCAGGCCGTAGGTCTCGTTGATGTAGTCGGCGAACGCGGAGAAGCGCCGGGCGAGCGTGTCGGACTCGTCGTCCACCGCGAGCGGGAGGCCCGCGTCGAACAGCGCGACGAACTCGACCTCGCGGCCCGCCCGCGCCAGCTGCCGGGCGGTCTCGTAGGCGAGGACGCCGCCGAACGACCAGCCGCCGAGCCGGAACGCGCCCTCGGGCTGCGCCTCCATCAGGTGCCGGACGTAGCGGGCGGCGCGCTCCTCGACGGGCGGCGCGTCCTCGAACCGCTCCAGCCCGTACACCGGCTGGTCGTCGCCGAGCAGGTCGACGAGCTGGCGGTAGCAGGCGGTGGTGCCGCCGGCCGGGTGCGCGATGAAGATCGGACGCCGGTCCCCGGTGGATTTGAGAGGACGGACGGTCTGCCGCGCCGCCTCCTCGTCGGCCGCCCTGAGGTACTCGGCGACGTTCTGCGCCGTCGGCGTCTCGAACAGCTCCCCGCGGGTGACCTCGCCGCCGACCTCCCGCGCGACGAGGGCGACGACCCGGTCGGCGTCGCGGTCCCGGCCGCCGAGGTCGGCGAAGAAGTCGGCGGTGACGCCGACGCGGTCGAGGCCGAGGACGTCCTCGAAGATGCGGACGGCGAGGCGCTCGGCGGCGTCGCGCGGCATGACGTACCCGGACTCGGCGTTCGACACCGCCGCGGGGGCGGGGGCGCCGGCGTCGGCGAGGCCGAGCTCGCGGGCCGCCCACTCCTCGAAGACGTTCACGCTGGCGCCCTGGAGCAGCACCGACGCCGGGACGGTCAGCCCGAGGTCGTGCTCGACGCCGCTCTTGATCCGGACCGCGACGAGGGAATCGAGGCCGAGGTCGGTGAGCGGGACGGACGGGTCGAGGCGCTCCGGGTCGAAGCCGAGCACGGCCGCGATCCGGTGCCTGACCTGCGCGGCGATCATCTTGCGGGCGGTGGCCGGGTCGAGCTCCCCGAGCGCCTCCACGCCGGGCCAGTCACCGGCGTCGCCCGCGCCCAGCTCGTCGGCCGCCTCGGTGAGCGCGGCGAAGTAGGGCATGTTCCGGATCTCCGGGAACAGGCCGACGGCGGTGGCGGGGTCGAAGCGCAGCACGCCCGTCGCCGCCCTGCCGTGCACGAGGAGGGCCTCCAGCGCCTCCGCGCCCTCCGCCGGGCTGATCGGGTCGATCACGGCGACCGACGTCTCGGCGGCCCCGCCGACCCGCGACCACGTGCCCCAGTTGATGGTCGTCCCGGGGCGGCCGTTCGCGCGCCGGTACGCCATGAGCGCGTCGGTCGCGGCGTTCGCGGCGGCGTAGGCGGCCTGCCCCGGCGAGCCGAGCAGCGCGGCCGCCGAGGAGTGCGTGACGAGCCAGTCGAGGTCGAGGTCCCAGGTGGCCTCGCTGAGCCGCCGGGCGCCCTCGACCTTCGCCGTCCACACCCTGTGGAGATCCTCCGGGCCGAGGTCGGCGATCAGCCGGTCGTCGATCGCTCCGGCGCCGTGCACCACCCCGCACAGCCTGGCGCCGCCCTCCTGGGCGACCGCGACCAGGCGTTCGGCCGTGCCGGGCCGGGCGATGTCACCGAGCACGACGCCGACGTCGACGCCGTCCTCGCGCAGGCGGGCGATCACCTTCTCGGCGTCGGCGTCGGGGCCGCCGCGCCCGGACAGGACGATGCGCCCGGCGCCCCGCTCGGCCAGCAGCCGCGCGGTGACCAGGCCGATCCCGCCGTACCCGCCGGTGATGACGTACGCGCCGCCGCGCCGGACGGCGCGCTTCTTCCTGGCCGGCGTCTCCGGCAGGACGGCCTGCGCGAGGCGCGCCACGTGCCGGGTTCCGGCGCGCCAGGCGACCTCCCGCGCGTCGTCGCCCGCGAGCAGTTCCGCGACCAGATCGGCGGGACGGTCGACGTCCACATGGGTGGCGCGCTGGACGGTGCGTTCGAACGCCAGAACCCTGGTGAGCGCGCTGACGAACCCGTGGCCGGGCACGCCCTCCCCTGCCAGGGGCAGCGCGGAGCGGGTCGCGATGTAGAGGCGGGGGCCGTCGGGCAGCGAGCGGCTCACCCCGGCGACGGCGAGGACGAGTTCCTCGTCCACGAGATCGGCGGGCGGGACCAGCACGACGCCCTCGACCGGCTCGGCCATGGCCGGATGGTCGTCCGGCGGCCGGTTCGTCGGCCGGTGCCGGATGACGCGCCTCCCGCGCTCCTCCAGCCCGGCGGCCGCCGCGGTGCCCAGCGCGTCGTCCTCGTCGGCCAGCACCAGCCAGGTACCGCCTTCGGACGGCTCGGCGCCCTCCGGGAGGGGCGTCTCGTCCCAGACGAGTTCGACCAGCTTGTCGGCGAGCGGGACGGGGATGTCGTGGCGCTCGACCCGGCGGAGCACGATGCCGGTCGCCTCGGCGAGGACCTGGCCGTCCGCCGCCAGGAGCGCGACCGAGCCCGTCACGCCCTCCTCGCCCCGGACGACCCTCGCCTGGACGTGGCCGCCGCGGTGCGTCGGGCCGAACACGCGGAGGCTGCCGATCGTCTCGGCCTGCCACACGCCGCCGTCGCCGCCCGCCGCCTCGTCCGACAGCACGGACAGGCAGCGGTCGAAGACCTCGGGGTGCAGCCGGTAGTGGCGGCTGCCGCGCTCGGCGGCGGCGACCTCGGTGGCCGCGCCCGGCCCGGACGCGGCGGGGGGACGGCGGTCCTCCCCGACGTCCGCGCTGGCCAGCCGCGCCCACGTGCCCGCCGGGGTCAGCGCGTGGATCTCCACCCGCTGCTCCGCCTCGGTGAACGTCGTCGTCACGGTCGCGTGGTCGGCGAGCGCGAGCGGCCGCTCCATCCACAGGCTGTTGACACGGACGTCCTCGGTGCCGAGCGCGGCCGCGCCGGCGGCGAGCGCCATCTCCGCGAACGCCGCGACCGGCAGGGCGTGGACCCCCGCCTGAGCGCCGGCGCCGGCCGCGCCGCGCAGCCACGGCTGCGCGGCGAGCCCCACGTCGGCGCGCCAGGCGTGCCGGTCTTCGCCGGGAAGCTCCACATGCGCCCCCAGGAGGGGGTGCTCGTCGCGCTTGCCCGATGTGCTCGCCGACAGGTCGACCCAGTGCCACTCGTGCCGCCACGGCGACTGCGGGACGTCGACGATCCGCCCGTCCACGGGCCTGCCGATCGTGTGCCCGTGCGCGGCCAGGGTGGCGAGCTGCGCGTGGAACGTCAGCGTGTCGTCGGTCTCCTGGCCTTTCGGCGCCCGCTTGAGCGTGTGGGTGACGAGCGCGCCCGTCCCCTCCAGGGTCTCGCCCACCGCGTGCGCCAGGATCGGGTGCGCGTTGACCTCGACGAACGTCCGGAAGCCGTCCTCGGCGGCGGCCGCGACCGCGTCCGTGAGCCGCACCGCGTTCCGCAGGTTCGCCGCCCAGTGGTCGACGCCGAGGGCGGACGCGGAGTCGAGGTACGCGCGGGGATCGTCCTGGGCCGTGGTGTAGAGCCTGATGCCCTCGGCGAGCGGGGCGCCCCGCTCGGCCCCCACGTCGGCGAGGAGTTCGCGCAGCTCGGGCAGGAGCGGGTCGACCTGGGGCGAGTGGCCGGCGCCCTCGGCCTGCACCATCCGGGCGAGCCGGCCCTCGGCCTCGGCCCGCTCGACGATCTCGGCGACCTGTCCGGCGTCGCCGGTGACCACGGTCTGCCTCGGCGAGGAGTGCACGGCCGCGTAGACCTCGGGAAGCCCCTCGCCGAGCCGCGCGACCTCCGCGGCGGACGCGCCGAGGACCGCCATCGCGCCGCCGCCGACGAGCCGCGTCAGCAGGCGCGACCTGCGGCAGATGACGCGGACGCCGTCCTCCAGGGTGAGCGCGCCCGCGACGACGGCCGCGGCGACCTCGCCCATCGAGTGGCCGACCACCGCGCCGGGCGTGACGCCGTACGCCCGCCACATGCGGGCGAGGGCGATCTGGATCGCGAACAGGACCGGCATCGTGTCGGCCGGGCCGTCCGGTTTGCGGCCCTCTTCGAGGAGCGACCACAGGTCGGGGCCGCCCTCCTCGGCGAACAGGCCGTCCAGGTCGTCGATGGCCTCGGCGAACGCGGGCTCCTCCTCCAGGAGCCGCTGCGCCATGCCCGCGCGCTGCGCCCCGTACCCGGAGAACACCCAGACGGGACGGCCGGGCGCGCCGAGCGCCGTCCCCGTCACCACACCCGGGTGGGGACGCCCTTCGGCCAGGGCGGTCAGCCCTTCGACGAGCCCTGCGCGGTCTCTGGCGGCGACGGCGGCGCGGGCCCGTCCGCGGCCGGCGCGCCGGTGCAGGGTGCGGGCGACGTCAGCGAGCTTCACGTCCTGGTTCGGGAGCCACTCGGCCAGCAGGGCCGCGTGGTCGCGGATGCGGTCGTCGCTGGTGTCGGACAGGGGGAACGTCCTGACCACGGCCGGTTGGACGGTCGTCTCCTGCGCGGGAGCCTCTTCCAGGATGACGTGCGCGTTCGTCCCGCCGAAGCCGAACCCGGACACGCCCGCCCGTGCGGGACGCCCCCGGTCGGGCCACGGCGTCTCCTCGGCGACGACCGCCAGGCGCAGCTCGTCGAACGGGATGTGCGGGTTGGGCTCCTTGTAGTGCGCGCTGGGCGGGATGACCCGGTGGTGCAGCGCGAGGACCGTCTTGATGAGGCCCGCTATGCCCGCCGCGGACTCCATGTGCCCGAGATTGGACTTCGCGGAACCGAGCAGCAGCGGCTCTCCGGGGCCGCGGCCCGCGCCGAGGACCTCGCCGACCGCCTTGGCCTCGATGGGGTCGCCCAGGAACGTCCCCGTTCCGTGGGCCTCGACGTAGTCGACCTCTCGCGTGTCGACGCCCGCGCTCGCGTAGACGTCCCGCAGCAGGGAGCGCTGCGCGTCGGAGTTGGGGGCGACGAGGCCGTTCGAGCGCCCGTCGGAGTTGACGCCGGAGCCGCGGATCACGGCGAGGATCCGGTCGCCGTCCCGTTCCGCGTCCGACAGCCGCTTCAGGACGACGGCGCCGCAGCCCTCCGCGCGGACCATGCCGTCGGCGGAGGCGTCGAACGCCTTGCAGCGCCCGTCCGCCGCCGTCCCGCCGGCGAGGTCGAACGTCATCGTGACGGTCGGCGACAGCAGCAGGTTCACGCCCCCGGCCAGCGCGACGTCGGCCTCGCCGCCGCGCAGCGCCTGCGCGGCGAGATGCACCGAGACCAGCGACGACGAGCAGGCCGTGTCGACGATCATGCTGGGGCCGCGCAGGTCGAGCAGGTACGACAGCCGGCCCGCGATGATGCCGAGCGACGCGCCCGTCGCCGTGAACGGTTCGAGCGAGGCCAGGTCGGACGCGGTGAACGCGGCGTACTCCGGCGCCGACACGCCGACGAACACGCCCGTGCGGCTGCCGCGCAGCGAAGCCGGGCCGATGCCCGCGTGCTCGAACGCCTCCCACGCCACTTCGAGGACGAGCCGCTGCTGCGGGTCCATGACCGCGGCCTCGCGCGGGGTGATGCCGAAGAACTGCGCGTCGAACCCGGCGACGTCGCGCAGGAAACCGCCGAGCCGCGTCGTGCGGTCGAGCAGGTCGCCGACCTCGGGGGAGCCGTCGTCGAACGCGTCCCACCGGCCGTCCGGCACCTCGCGGATCGCGTCGCCGCGCCCGGTCAGGAAGCGCCAGTAGTCGTCCGGGCCGGTCAGGTCGCGGCCGCCGCCGGGGAAGCGCAGCCCGGCGCCGACGACGGCGATGGGCTCGTCGCTCGCGGCCCGCCTCGCGGCCGGCTCCGGCGCCGGGGTCTGCGCGGGGGTCCCGCCGGCCAGCGCGACGGAGAGTTTGTTGATCGTCGGGTGTTCCCAGACGAGGGTGGCGGGGAGGGCTCGCCCGAGCATCTGCTCGAGCTCGCCGGCGATCGCGACCGCGTCCCTGGAGGCCAGACCGAACTCCTCCAGCGGCCGGTCGGGGTCGACTTCGGCGGCGGTGGTCCTGGAGCGGCGCGCGATCTGCTCGATCAGGTGCCGGCGGACCGAATCCTCGCTGATCCGTGTCTCGTCCTGCGCGTTCTCCCGCGCGGCTCCGGAACGATCGTTGCTCTGCATGCGGTGCGTTCCCCCCATGAAACCGGGATCGTTCGTCGAAGCGGAGGGACCACTTTGTCTCACGATGACCGACTCACGATGCGCACCCAGACCACTTTTCTCCCCCACGTCTTGTCACGGTGATGACAAGACTCGGCAGTAACCAATGTGGCCTGATGGGATAGTTGTGGTACCGCGGCCTGGAGTCAGGGCCGAGTAACGAAGCGCCAACCAATAGTAACAATAGCGACGACTGTTTTTAGGGGGAAGCGGCGGATTTCCGCGGCCGGTGCGGGAGTTCACGCCGTACGGACTGTTGACCCGCGGCCGATACCGATGGGCGCTGGCGGTGGTGGCCGTCAGCGCATTCATGATCACCATGGACAACACGGTGGTCGCGAACGCGCTGCCCACCATCATGAGCGACCTCGACATGTCCAACTCGGCCAAGGACTGGGTCGCCACCGGCTACATCCTGATGTTCTCCTGCCTGATGGTGGCGGGCGGGCGGCTCACCGACGTCTTCGGCTGCCGCGTCACCTTCGTGTCCGGGATGGTCGTCTTCACCGCCGCGTCCGCCGTCTGCGGCCTCGCCCCCGACTCGGCGACCCTCATCCTCGCCCGCGTCGCGCAGGGCGCCGGCGCCGCCCTGGCCCTCCCCGCCACCCAGGTGATGGTCACCGTCGGACGCACCGACAAGCAGCGCTCCCTCGGCACGATCGTCTGGGTCGGCGCCGGCTCCAGCGCCACCGCCCTCGGCCCCACCATCGGCGGCTTCATCGTCCAGCAGTGGAGCTGGGGCTGGATCTTCCTGATCAACATCGTCCCCGGCGTGCTGGTCATCCTGCTCGGCCTGGTCGTCCTGACCGGCAAGGGCGAGAACCGCGACGCCCGGGTCGACCTGCCCGGCGTCCTCATCTCCGCCACGATGCTGTTCGCCTTCACCTACGGGCTGGAGTCGGGCAACAAGCACGGCTGGGCCGACCCGTCCGTCCTCAGCGTGTTCGCCCTCGCGTTCATCGCCCTGGCCTGCTTCGTCCTGGTGGAGAGCTGGGCCCCCGACCCGATGATCAATCTGCGGTTCTTCCGCAACCGGGTCTTCGCGGGCGGCCTGCTCTCGCAGATGCTCTACGGCATCGGCTTCAACGGGATGATCTTCTATTCGGCGACGTTCCTGCAGCGCTTCCTCGGCTTCTCCCCGCCCCAGGCGGGCCTGGTGATGCTGCCGCCGTCCATCGCCATCATGGTCATGACGCCCGTCGCGTTCTGGCTGGCCGCCAAGCTCGGCCCCCGCCCCGCCATCGGCGGCGGCCTCGCCCTCATGGCCTTCGGCATGTTCCTGTTCTCCACCATCCAGCAGGGGGACGGCTACGCCGACCTCATGCCCGGCGTCATGATCGTCGGCGTCGGCGCCGCGATGGGCATGCCGCTCGTCATGTACGTCCTCAAGGCCGTCCCGGAGCAGCAGGCGGGCGTCGCGAGCGGCATCATCAACGTCATCCGCGAGGCGTCGGGCGCCTTCGGCATCGCCATCATCGGCCTGCTCGTCCACCACGTCCCCGCGGAGGGCGCGAGCGCCGCCGAGCTGGAGACGTTCCGCAGCGGCACCGCCTCCGGCCTCATCCTCGGCGCCGTCCTGGTCCTCGTCGGCGGTCTGATCAGCGGCCTCACCCTCCCCAGCCGCCGCGGCTGGCTGGGGCCCAAGCACGGCAAGTCCTCACCCCTCGTCGAACCCGCGCCCCGCGGCTCCGACCCGTCCCCCCGCGACCCCGTCCCCGCGCTGACCGCCCCGGTCGCCGTCGCCGCACCCCCGGGCGAGCCCCTCCCACTCCCCCTCACCTGGGAGGAAGACCCCATGCCCGAACCCACGCCGGGCCCCCACTGGTGGACCGACACCGATCCGAAGCCCCAGGACGACACCTCCACCTGGGCAGCCGAAACCCCCTGGCCTCCGCCTCCTCCCGCTGCCAACCCCTGGAAGGACTGGCCCACCGCCGAGCCGCCGCCCGGCGCTCCCGCGTCCGAACCATCGGCAGAGGCCCCCGCACGAGTTCCGCCACCGGCGACCGAGGCGTTCCCCTTGCCCGGCGAACAGGGCGCAGCCGAAGAGGGGCCCGGCGACACCTCCCCCTGGACGCCCCCAGAACCCCCACCGAGCGCCAGCGAGATCGCCGGACCACCTGCCGCGCACGAAGGGGCAACGCCGATCGAAGGCACCCCGGCGGAGCTCCCGGAAGAACTCCCGGCCGAAGACGCGAAAACCCTGCCGGACGAAGGCCCGAGAGAGCCCGGTGAGCGGGCCGACCTCGACGACGACGGGGAGCGTCCGGCGCCGCCGGAGGGGTGGTACGAGCCCTATGTGCCCGAGGCGGAGCCGGTGGAGGAGCCTCGCATCGTCCCGCGCAGTGACGCCTGGTAGGAGGTGGACGTGAGCCGGATCGTGATCTTCGCGGCGGGGTCCCGGGGCGACATCCAGCCCTGCGTGGCGCTGGGGCGGGCGCTCCGAGCGCGGGGGGACGAGGTGCGGCTGGTCGCGAGTGCGCGGTACGCGCCGATGGTCGTCGCGGCGGGGCTGGAGCTCGCGCCGCTCACGGCGGATCCGACGGAGATCCTCGAATCGGACGCCGGGCAGGAGTTGCTGGCCGGGGGCCGGAATCCGGTGAAGTTCCTCGGCGGCTTCCGGCGGATCCTCGGACCGATGGCCGAACGGTTGCTGTCGGAGTGTTCGGACGCCTGTAAAGGCGCGGATCTGATTCTGGGACCCACACTCGGATTCCTTCCCCGGCACCTGGGCGAACATCTCGGCGTTCCGTGGGCATTGGTCCATTTCCAGCCGAGCGAGCCGACCGGGGCGTTCCCGCACCCGTTCGTCCCGCAGGCGCGCATGCTCGGGCCGTGGGCGAATCGGGCGAGCTTCCGCGCGGTCGATCAGATCGCGTGGCAGCTGTCGCGCCCGTTCATCAACCCGTGGCGGGACGAGGTGCTGGGGTTGCCGCGGCTGCCGCTGCGGGGACGGCGGTCCGACGGCGGCCCGGTGCTCGCGTGCTTCAGTCCGGTGGTGGTTCCGCGCCCCCGAGACTGGGCCTCGAACGTGAACCTGACGGGCTACTGGTTCCTCGACGAGCCGGAGTGGGAGCCTCCCGCGGACCTCGCGGATTTCCTGGCGGCGGGGCCCGCGCCGGTGTACGTCGGGTTCGGGAGCATGGTGCCGAAGGACGCCGAGATGACCGGGATGGCCGTGCGGACGGCCCTGAAACTCGCCGGAGTCCGCGGCATCGTTCAGGGCGACCCGGCGACGTCGGACGAGGACGTGCTCGCCGTCCGGGACGTGCCGCACTCGTGGCTGTTCCCGCGTATGGCGGCGGTCGTGCACCACGGGGGCGCCGGCACGACGGCGGCGGGGCTGCGGGCGGGCGTGCCCACCGTGGTGTGCCCGTTCTTCGGCGACCAGCCGTACTGGGGCGAACGCGTCGCGGCGCTGGGGGCGGGGCCCGCCCCGCTGCCGTTCCGCGCGATGACCGTCCCGCGGCTCGCCAGGAAGATCCGCCGTGCGGTCGGCGACCAGGGGATGGCCGACCGGGCGGGCGAGGCGGGGCGGCGCATCCGGGACGAGGACGGCATCGGACGGGCCCAGGAGATCATCGACTCGCTCCTGTGACGGGCGGGTGTCAGGAGGAGTCTTCTTCCTCGCCCCAGTGCCAGCCCGAGCCGTCCCCGTTGGGGACGATCACGCGCCGGGTGCGCGGCGCGGGGCGCGGCACCGGCTGCGGCGGGCCGTCCGCCCACGGCGCCCAGGGCGCGCCCTCGGGCTCGGGAGCCCGGCGGAGCCCCGCGCCGTCGGCGGCCGACTGGAAGACCAGCTTCGGCGACGCGTCCGCGTTCGGCTGCGGTTCGGACTGGAACGCGGCGTTCGCGTCCACTCGCTGACGGGCGCGCGGCACGTCCGCGGGCGCCCCGTTCGAAGGGGCGCCGGGCTCGACGGTGTCCGGGCGGACCTTTCCGTTCGACGGCACGGCATGCGCGGGACGCGGGGTCGATTCCGCCCAGTCGATGGCGTAGGGGAAGGGTTGCTCGTCCGGGAGGCGGGGCGGGGCCACGGTGGCGCCGTCCGGAACGAGGACGGTGCGTTCGCGCAGGTCCATGCGAGCGTGCAGGCCCGCGAGGAAGCCCGGCAGCCACCAGTTGGCCGCGCCCATGAAGCGCATCGTGGCGGGGACGAGGAGGGAGCGGACGAGGGCGGCGTCCACGACGACGGCCACGAACATGCCGACGCCGATCAGCTTCACGACGGTGATCCCGGCCATGCTGAACGCGGCGATGACGAGGAGGAAGAGCAGTGCGGCGCTGGTGATGATGCCGCCCGTGTGCTGCATGCCGGACGCGACCGCGACGCGGTTGTCGTGCGTGAGGTCCCATTCCTCGCGGATCCGGCTCAGCAGGAAGACCTCGTAGTCCATGGACAGGCCGAACACGACCGCGAGGATGAGGATCATGCTGGTGGCCTCGACCCCGCCGGTGGGGGTGAAGTCCAGCAGCCCGGCCAGGTGCCCGTACTGGAAGCCCCAGACGATCGCGCCGAACGAGGCGCCGATCGACAGGACGTTCATGACGATGGCCTTCAGCGGCAGGACGATCGAGCCGAAGAACATGAACAGCAGGAGGAACGTGGCGACCCCGACGACGAGCGCCATCTTCGGCAGGGATCTCATCAGGCTCGACATCAGGTCCATCTGGCCGGCCGTGCTGCCCCCGACGTCGATGTGCATCGGGTAGCCGTCCTTGGTCAGGCTCATCGCACGGATCTTGGTGACGAGGTCCTGAGCGTGCCGGTCCATCGGCTCGTACTTGTGCGTGACGGAGATGCGCACGCCCCCGTACGAGCCGGAGTAGCCCGTGAACTGGGCCTCGGTGACGCCGGGAAGGGACGCGAGCTGCTTCCGGAACTGCTCCAGGTAGGGCGGGATGGGGTCGCCCTTTCCGGACGGCGTCCAGTCGCGCGGGATGAGGTCTCCGGACACCACCACGTCGATCGGCTCAACGGTTCCGTTGGGGAAGTCCCTCTTGATGGTCTCCACGACGGCGCGGGTGGGGCTGTCCTTGGGAAGGACGCGCGCGTCCACACTGCCGAACTGGACGTTGAGGAACGGCACGAACATCACGCCCAGGATGACGAGCACGACCGCGAAGTACGGGAGCGGATGCTTCATCACGCTGTGGCCGAGCCGGTACCAGAAGCCGCTCTCGGGGTCCCGCCGCGCGCGCTTGGCATTGGGGCGCCGCCACCACATCTGCCCGCCTTCGACACGCGGCCCTAGAAGAGCCAGGAGCGTCGGCAGCAAAACGGTGGCTCCGAACACCGCGACCATGACGGTGGCTATGCCTGCGAGCCCGATCGTCCGGAGGAACATCTGCGGGAAGAGCAGAAGGCCCGCGAGAGCCGCGGAGACGGTGACGCCGCTGACCATGATGGTGCGGCCCGCGGTCGCCATGGTGGCGGCCAGCGCGGCCACACGGATGGGCTTGAGCGCCGTCCTGTGCGCCTCCTTGGCGGCCTTGCGCGCCGCCTTGTCGCGTTCTCGCTTCCAGGGCTTTCCCGGTGGCAGGCCTTCCGCGGTCATGCCGCGCTGAAGTTCCTCACGGAAACGGCTGATGATGAACAGGGAGTAGTCGATCGCCAGGCCGACGCCCATCATCGTGACGACTTCCAAAGCGAAGGACGTCACGTCCGCCGCGTACGTCACCACGTGCAGGACGGCCAGCCCGCCGACCGTCGAGAAGACGCCCACGATGATGGGCAGGACCGAGGCCGTCACGGCGCCGAACAGGATGACGAGCAGGATGAGCAGGGGCAGCGCGGTGATGGTCTCCGCGCGGACGATGTCGGCCACGACCTGCTGGCCGAACTCCTCGCCCAGCGGGACGCTGCCGCCGTACCGGACGTCGAGCCCCGGCGCGGCCAGGCTGTCCTTGACGGCGTGGTAGTTCTCGAACTTGTCCGCGCCCTCCGTGCCCTTCAGCTTCACCGCGACGAAGGTCGAGTGCCGGTCATGGGAGGCGAACGTGCGCGCGGCCTCGCCGTTGAACGACCAGTAGGAGATGATCTCGTCGACCCGGGCCTTGGGCAGCCGCGCGATGGTGGTGACGACGCTCGCCTCGAAGCGCGGGTCGTCCACCGTCATGGTGTCGCTCGAATACAGGACGAGGACGTCGGGGTTGGTGCTGCCGAAGTAGGTCGCGCCCAGCTTGGCGACGAGCGTCGAGGACGCGTCGGGGTCCTCGAAGCCGCCCTCCTTGAACTTGGCGAACACGCCGAGTCCCCAGGCGCCCGCCACCCCGGTCATGATCAGGATCAGGACGAGGCTGGTCCAGCGTCGCCGGTGGATGAGACGCCCCAGCCCCGAAAGCATGATCCTCCTGTTTCGCCGCGGCCGCCCGGAGGCTCCCTCGCCCCCGCACGGCCCGTTCCGTCGTCACCTGCGAGACGCCAGGCGCTCCGCCGTGGTCGCCAGGTCGCCGTCCAGGTAGCGCTGCCGGGTCGCGGCCCGTGCGATCTTCCCGCTGGAGGTGCGCGACACGCCACCCGGTTCGATCAACACGAACGCGTGGACGCTCATCTCGTGCTCGACGTTGACGGCCGCGCGGACCGCCGACTCCACCTCGTCCACGTCGAGCCGCCCGAGGGGGACGCGTCGGTTGCGCTCGGCGACGACCACGAGCCGCTCGGTCTCCTCCCCGGTGAGCGCGAACGCGGCCACGTGGTCGGGCCGGACCGCCGGGTGGGCTTCCTGCGCGGTGACCTCGATGTCCTGCGGGTAGTGGTTGCGGCCGTCCACGATGATGAGGTCCTTGATACGGCCGGTCACATAGAGCTCGCCCTCGTGGACGACCCCGTAGTCACCGGTCTTCATCCACGGCCCGGACGGCAGGTTCCCGGGCTCGGACAGCTCGCCGCCGAACGTCTCCTGGCTCCGCTCGGAGTTGCGCCAGTAGCCGGGCGCCGTGTTGGGGCCGTGCACCCAGATCTCGCCGACCCGCCCGTCCGGCTGCTCGACGCGGGCCTCGGGGTCCACGATCGCGACGATCTGCCCGCACGGGCGCCCGCACGACACCAGCGCGGTCGTCCCCTCCGCGCCGTCCTCGCGGAGCCGCATGTCGCCCTGGGTGAGCGCCTCCCGGTCCACGGAGATGATCTTCGGCGGGACGTCCTCGGCGGCGGCCGTGACGAACACGGTCGCCTCGGCCAGCCCGTAGCCCGGGGCCTGCGCGCCGGGACGCAGCCCGGCCGGCGCCAGCGCGTCGGCGAACGTCGACAGCGTCGAGGTGCGGATCGGCTCCGCGCCGTTCAGGCAGGTCGTCAGCCCGGACAGGTCCAGGTCGGCGATCTTCTCCGGCGAGGCCATGGACGCGACGTACTCGTAGGCGAAGTTCGGCCCGGCGGTGTAGACGTTCTTGCCGGGGCGCTCCGCGATGAGCTGGAGCCACCGCATCGGATTCATGATGAACGAGACGGGGTCGGTGTAGATGGCGTGGTCGCCGCGCACCAGCGGCAGCGCCATCGTCGCGATCAGCCCCATGTCGTGGAACAGCGGCAGCCAGCTCACCAGCTCGGGGTCCGGCTTCTCGGGCGCCCACCCGGCCCACAGCTGCGCGGCGTTCGCCGTCACGTTCCCGTGGGTGATCTCCACGCCGGCCGGACGGCGCGTCGATCCCGACGTGTACTGCAGGTAGGCGACGTCGTCGAACGCGACCGTCTCGTCCCGCCAGCGGTCGGCCAGGGCGAGGTCGACCTCCTCGGCGAAAAGGATCTCCTTCGGCTGCGGGACGTCGTGGTCGGCGAGGAACTTCTCCACGTGCGGCAGCGCGTTCCGCGTCGTGACGATCACCGCGGGCTCGGCGTCGGTGTAGGCGCCGATCAGCCGGTCGGCGTGGCCCGGCAGGTCGGGGGAGAACAGCGGGACCGCGATGACGTGCGCGTACAGGGCGCCGAGCATGGTCATCATGTAGTCGAGCGTCTGCGGCAGCAGCAGTGCGGCGCGCTCCCCGGGCCCGGTGACCTGCCGGAGCGCCACCGCCGTCGCGCGCGCCCGCCGGTCGGTCTCGGCCCAGCTCAGCGTGAGGTGCGTGCCCGACGGGTCGGCCGAGTAGTCGACGAAGGTGTAGGCCGGGGCGTCCGGCTTCTCCCTCGCCCACCGCGCGACCCGCTCGATCAGCGGGGTGCGGCCGGAGCCGCCGGGCAGGAGTTCGGGAAGCAGCGAGCCCAATGCCATTGATCATCTCCCGAGGGGACGGGCCGGACGGGGCCGTGGACGGTGCTGTGAGGGGGTCGCACTCCGCCGGCGAAGGTGCGCCGCGCCTGCCGGACGACTCTGTCTGGACGCCCCCGGGGACCGACGATGATCACAAAGCTACCGGATGGTAGTCAGTGGGCGATATTAGCTCGCGGTCACATTCGCCGAAGCACGGTTTGTCATCCCCGTGACAAGAGGAAATCCCCTTTCACACCTGGGCTTCCGGCCGGTCACCGACCGTGCCCGGGACTACTGCCCGGCGGAGAAGATCTGCTGCATGATGCCCCGGCGGTGCCGCCCCTGGTACGTCGTCTCCGGGTTCACCTCGTCCGGGAGTTCGGCGAGGTAGCGGCTCTCCGCGTCGATGAGCTGCTCCAGCTCGCCGCGGTCGAGGAAGACGCCCTTGCATCCCGGGCATTCCTCGATCACGACCCCGTGGCGTTCGTGGGTGTCGAGCGCGGAGTCGCACTTCGGGCACTGCAGCGTCGCGTCTGACATACCGGATCCCCTGTCCGTCACGCCCGCGTTTACCGTTGCCGGTCAGCATACTGACACCGAGCCCTTTTCGGGTCGATACCAGGACACTCATCCGCCGATTCGGACGCCGGGCCGGGGTGCGCAGCCGATCGATTCGCCTCGACCCCTTCGTCGGCATCAGCCCGTTCTGTCCTGCTCTGCCCGGGACTCGGCGCGGCTGAGCGCCCCCCGGCGCCGCGCCACCACGATGCAGGCCGCGCCCCACAGAAGGCCGATCTCGGCCACCAGGGCCACGGCGAGGACGACCGCCCAGTCGGTCCCGTCCCCTTCCTCCGCACTGGTCGGGGACATCAGGCTCGTATGACTCGCATCGGCCACCGGCGGCAGGTTCGGCGGCCTCACGGGCGGCAGGACGACGGGCGCCGACGGCGCCTGTCCGGGCAGGTTCGGAGCAACCGGAACCCCGGCACTCGGCTGCCCCATCCCCGGTGCCCCGGGCCCGTCCACACCAGGCCCGGCTTCCGGAGGCAGACCGCCCCCGTCCGGCTGAGCACCTGCCTGCGGCTCCCCACCCCCGCCCTGGCCCGGCTCCCCGGTCTCCCCCGGCTTGGCGCTCACACTCGGCTCAACGCCCTGCGAAGACTTCGGGCCGCGCGACGGCTCGCTGCCAACACTCGGCTCCGCACCTGCGGACGGCTCCGAACCTGCGGACGGCTTCGCATCCTCGGATGGCTTCGCATCATCAGACGGCTCCGCACCTGCGGACGGCTCCGCATCGTCAGACGGCTTCGCGCTGTGAGGCGGCTTAGCGCTGTGAGGCGGCTTAGCGCTGTGAGGCGGCTTAGCGCTGTGAGACGGCTTAGCGCTGTGAGGCGGCTTAGCGCTGTGAGGTGGCAGGACGCTAGCCGGCGGCTCCGCGCTCTGGCGCGGCTTGTCGCTCTGGGACGGCACAGCGTTGTGAGGCGTCTTCCCCTCAACCGTCGTCGGACACGGCCACCCGTTCACCGTCGTGCTGCCACCCACGCAAGGCGTGGACGGCCCGCCCGGCCCCACCGGCCGCGGGTGGGCCTTCGGGGTCGGCTTAGCACTACGCGTAGGCGCACTGCCCGGAGTCGGCTTCCGACTGGGACTCGGCTTAACACCGTGGGTCGACCCCCCACTGGACGACACACACGGCCCACCGCTCTTGCCCGAACCACCAACAACGCAAGACGTCGACGCGTCACCCACACCGGGCTGCGAACTCTGTTTCGGCTTGGCAACGGGTACGGGCTCCCCGCCCGTTGCCGAGCTGCACGGGCGGCGGCTCTTGTCGGAGCCATCAGCAACGCAAGGCGTCGACGCGCCGTTTTCGCCAGGCTGCGGACTTTGGTTCTGCTTGGCGACAGGTATGGGCTCGCTGCCAGAGGGCGTCGTGCATGGCTGGAGGGGCGTGGTGGTGTTGCCTTGCTCGCAGGGCGGCGGCTTCGTCTGGCACCAGTTGGCTGCGCGGCTGGCCTTGTCGTCGGCGCAGAGCGTGGGCTCATCACCGGTGGACGGATCCGGTGACGTGCCGTTCAGCGCTTTCCGGGCGGTTTTGGAGAAGTCGAAGACCGCGCGGGTCGAGCGGCGTGGGGCGTTGGAGGCGTCCGCTACGGCGAGGATGCTCAGCGGCTTCGCGGACGGTCCCTTCACCATCGATTCTGGGAATCGGACGGTCCCGCTGCGCAGGCGCCCACCCGAACCCACATCGCCCAGTGTGCAGCGCAGCCCCTGGCCGGAGCCAAGGGGCGAGCAATCGGGCGTGCGGCTCGTCCAGGACAACGGGCGGTCAGCGGTGAGGCGCAGGCCAACGTTGCGGGCTACGCCGCCCTCGGTGCGCACCCGGACGGTGAAGGGCAGCGTGTATTCGGACCCCTGGATCGTGACGCCGCCGGGTGTCATGGACACGCGCAGCCTCACCTTGGACGGGGCCGCCTCCGGTATCGCCTGAGCGGCGGGGCTCAACAGCGTGAGCGGTGCGGCCAGCGCGCTGCTCACCGTGATCGCGCCCCAGCGGGCTCGACGACGCTCCCCTCGCACACGCTCCCCCTAGCGGTTCCTCACGGCCACCCGGGGGGCGGTGCCGCGATGTCGGACACAAGGAGTTATTGCCAGCTCACTCGCCGAAGTAACGTGCCGCATCGCGCCAACCCACCCTCTTTCGCACAGTGAAATCACAGCTCCGTAGAATCGGGTGGTCGCTAGGGAGAGGAGTCACGGGTGACGGAGGGCGTTCGGTCGCTGGCCCGCGCGTTCGAGCTGCTGGAGCATCTGGCGGACGCGGGCGGCGAGATGGCGCTGTCGGAGCTGACGGAGGCCTCAGGGCTGCCGATGCCGACGATCTACCGGCTGATGCGGACGCTGGTCAACCAGGGGTACGTCCGGCAGGAGCCGTCCAAGCGCTACGCCCTGGGCCCGCGCCTCATCCGGCTCGGCGAGGGCGCGAGCCGCCTGCTCGGCACGTGGGCGCGCCCGGTGCTGGCCCGGCTGGTCGAGGAGGTCGGGGAGACGGCCAACATGGCGGTCCTGGAAGGGGACGAGGCCGTGTACGTGGCGCAGGTGCCGTCCAAGCACTCGATGCGGATGTTCACCGAGGTGGGGCGGCGGGTCCAGCCGCACTGCACGGGCGTGGGGAAAGCGCTCCTGGCGCAACTGCCCGACCAGCGGGTCCGCGAGATCCTCGCCCGGACGGGCATGGACGCGCACACGCCCAACACCTTCACAGACGCGGAAGCCCTGCTGGCGGAACTGGACCAGATCCGCCGGCAGGGCTACGCGCTGGACGACGAGGAGCAGGAGATCGGGGTCCGCTGCGTCGCGGTGGCGCTGCAAGGCGCGCCGACGCTGACGGCGATCTCGGTGTCGGGGCCTTCCGGACGGATGACGCACGAGGCCGTTCCGAGCGTCGTGCCCATCATGCGCGACGCAGCCGACCGGTTCGCCAAGGAGCTCGGCCCGACCACTTCCTGAGGTCGTGCGCCCGTCAGTCGACGGGCTCGCCGACGATGACGGTGGGGCGTCCGCCGCGCTCCCAGGCGACGAAGTCGCCCGCGGACTTCACCAGGACGGTGGCCAGCCAGAGGGCCAGGCCGGTGTCGTCGGCGATGCCCACGACGGGGATGACATCGGGAATGGCGTCGATCGGGGAGATGATGTAGACGAGCCCCAGGGCGAGCAGTCCGAGCGTCCCGAAGGACATGCCCTTGTACTGCCCGCGCAGGACGGACTTCAGCATCCTGGGGACGGCGCGGACGCGCTCCCAGAATCCCGGTGCGTCGGGTTCGAGCGTCTCGCGGTAGATATGCCAGGCCTGCCCGGCGGCGGCCGCACTGCGCTTCCTGTCCACCAGCACTCCTTGTATCGGAACGTCTGTGAGGGCGCGCCCCCGCAACGCCCACGTACGACTAGGACGCGACGAGTGCCGGGTTTGTTCCCTTCGATCGATCATGAGGCGCGGGTCACAGCCGGACCATTCCGGCCGCCGCTGAAGGGCGACGAGCGAATCCGGTGGTCACGCCCATCCGCGTGACCTCGGGTGAGGTGTTCATCACTCTCGTGGTCGGCGTGCGGCGGTTCGCGGCGTGTCGGCTGGCGTCCGCTGCGAGCATGGGGGATCCGGGGGGAGCGCCGCCTCCGCCCGGCACGACCGGCATGGCCCGTCGAGCATCGCAGGAGCTGACGTACCGATATGAGCGGCGACCATACGAACCGCCCCGTCCACGGCACCGCGGCAGGCGACGCCTACGTCGCGCTGCCCCCGACGGCCGTCGACGCGACCGCGTCCGGCCCGACCCGGCTCATCGTGGCCTGGCCCGGCTTCGACCCGCCCCGGACTGCGAGCGCCCTGGCGACGGCGATCCCGATGACGGGCGTGCCCGTGTGGCGCGTCTACCTCGACCTGCCCGGCCACTCGCCCGGCGGTCTCGGCTCCGGCGCGATCCTGGAGACCGAGAGCATCGAGGCGTACGGCGCGGCCCTGGAGAACGCCGTCCGGCGGCTGCCCGACGCGCTCGCGCAGATCCGCCGCGACCTCGACGTCCCGGACGGGCCGGTCGGCCTCGCGGGCTTCAGCGCGGGCGCCGCGGCCGCCCTGCTCGCGGTCGCGCACGGTGCGGTCCCGGTGAGCACCGCCGCGCTGGTCGCCCCCGTCGTCGCCCCGGCGCGGGCCGCGCGGGCGGTGGAGAAGCGGTCCGGTTCGGAACGCGCCTGGAGCGAGCGCGCCGTCGCGCTCGCCGACCGGCTCGACCTCGGGGCGCTCGCCGCCGACATCGCCGGACGCGACGTCCCGGTCCTGCTCGTCGGCGGCGCCAAGGACCGCGTCGTCCCCGCGCGGGAGATCACGGCCCTCCGCGACGAGCTGCGCAGGCACGGCGGCCAGGCGGAGTCCACCACGTTCCGGATGGGGCACGCGCTGGCCGCCGAGCCCGGCACCGAGCCGCGCCCGCCGATCACCGAGGCCGTCCGGGTCGACGGCGTCCTCACCGACTGGTTCCGCGACCGCCTCGCCACGCTCACGCCCGCGGCGGCCGAGGCCGCACAGGCCGCGCCCGCCGGCGGACCGGCCGAGGCGAACGGCGACACGCAGCCGATGGAGCGGCGCCACGGTTCGTGGTCGTCCGGCGCCGGGAACGTTCCGGACGCCCGGACGGGCGCCGGGCTGGGACACGGGCTCTGACCGCCCGGCGGGCGCGCTGGCGCGCCCGCCGGGCGGGTGGGAAACGACGAGATCAGCCCTTGGACAGGACCTCGTACCGGACGGGAATGACACCCGATCCGGTGCCGCCGACCTTCTTCATGGCGGCCTTGGACAGGTCCAGGCAGCGTCCGCCCGCGTACGGGCCGCGGTCGTTGATGCGGACGACGACCGAACGGTCGTTGTTCTTGTTGGTCACGCGGACCTTCGATCCCATCGGCAGCGTCTTGTGCGCCGCCGTCAGCTCGGTCGGGTCGAAGCGCTCCCCGCTCGCGGTCATCTGCCCCTCCCAGTAGTAGGAGGCTTCGCAGGAACCCGACTCCACGACCTTGTCCTGCTTCTTCTTCTTGCGCTTCGCCAGGTTCGCGACCTGGGCGTCCGCCTTCGACGACTTCTTCTTGCCCTTCTTGGGAGTCTTCGAAGGCGACGGCTCAGGAGTGCGGGGCCGGCCTCGGCCGGCCCGGGTCGGCTCGCCGTGCGGACGGTCCGCCAGCGGGTCGGCGGCCTGCGGCGCGGTCTGCGCCGCCTGCGCCGAGTCGGCGGGGCCTTCGCGCCCGGCCAGGGCGAACGCGCCCACGGCCAGGACGGCGACGGCGGCGCCGGAGACGATCAGGATGGTGCGTAGGCGCGCTCGAAGACGGCGCCTGACAGGGCTACCCACAGAGGAGTCCTTTGTTAGGGGACAGGACCCCGGACGCCAGGCGGATGTGACCGCCGTTCTCTCGCGGCGTGGCCAGGCGACGTCGGCCGTCCCCCGGATCCCCCGCCGCCCGCGGGCTCCTCAGCCCGCCCCGCGCCGCTCTCTCAGGCGCGCCCGCTCGATCGCGGATCGGCGTCCGGCAGGTGCGGCTGGAAAGGCATCTTCACTTATCGAAATCGCTGAAGCGCCGCACAAGTCCCTGACCGTACGTTGTGTCCTCCGCAGATCAAGACGTAGAGCCGTTGTTTGTGGGATTTGTCACCTCAGCTTTTGCCCGCCGAAGCTGATCAACTTCGCGGGGTGACCGCATTTCAAGATCGTCTTTACTGCGCGTATACCGCCGATCTCGGACGGATAACAAAGGATCCGGCACAACGGAACGGGGCGGTCCGGCGGAAGATCACTTCCGTCGGACCGCCCCGCGAGCTGGGACGACAGGCCGCGCGTCAGCCGCGCCCAGGGGCGGCGTGGATGCGCGGAACCGCCGGCAGCGCCGGCACCTTCGGCACGCCGAGCGCGGACGCGTCCGGCATGGACAGCGGGCCGTCCGCCGGTCCGCCGTCCGCCATCCTGCGGGCGCCGTCACGCGCCTTCAGGACGTCGACCACGTGGCCGACGTCGCCCTCGGCCGGGGTGAGGCCGGTGCCGGCCTTGTTCACGGTGCCGTTGGCCTGCCCGACCAGGTCGCCGGACGGGGCGGGCCCGGCGTACCGGGCGGCCGACGGGAAGAGCGTCCTGCCGAGGGGAAGCCCGCCGAGCGTCCCGCCGCCGAGCAGGGATCCGACGCCCGGCAGTCCGGAGCTCGGCCCCGGGTCGGCCAGGCTGATGGGCGTCTCGGCGGCGCGGCCGTTCGGGACGGCCGACCGCGCGGCCTCACGGCGGCCGAGCTTGCCGGCGGACAGGAGCTTGCCGGTGGGCAGGCCCTTGCCGAGCGTGCCGGTGCCGCCGAGCAGCGTCCCGGGGACGTCGCCGCCTCCGCCGGACAGGACGGGCAGCGCCGTCCCCGGCCTGCGGTCGCGCGCGTCGCGGTGGGTCGCACCGGGGCAGTCGCCCTGGGGAAGCCCGCCGACCGGGGCCTGGCCGACGGCCGGCAGCTGCGCACCGGGCAGCGCCAGCCCGGTCTTCGACTCGACCGCTTCGGCCGGGCGCACCCGGCAGCGGGCGCGGGCGGTGCGCAGCCCCGAGCCCGCCGGAGCGGCCCGGAGGACCCCGTCCGCGGCGCCGCCGCCCAGCGCGGCGGTCCGGGCGCCCGTCCCGGCGACCGGGTCCGGGAGCGTGCGCATGACGGTATGGCCCGTGGCGGCGGTCTCGTAGAGGAGGAGCGTGGACGGACCCGCCGCCGCGCTCGGCGCCGCCTTCGCGGGCGCGGCGTCCGTCGGGGCGGCCGCCACGGCGACCGCGGTGGCGAACGAGGCGAGGACGGAGACCCTCAGCAGGCTTCTGGCGGAGCGGTTCATTCTTTCCCCCGGGGTTTTCGGATTGGCCGTGCACATGCGGCGTGCGCCCGAGCGGCTGGTGAATCCCGGCGCACCGTCGAGCGGGGACGCTAGTACACCGCGGTGCCGCATGCGGCCGATTCGAAAATGACTTGGGGAAATCAGAAAGATCTAGATGAACTGATCATAGACGCTCGGCGAAATACCAAATACCGACAATTTCCGATAAAACAAGGGCGGGGGCGCCTCGTGGGACGCCCCCGCCCGCGCGGGCCGGCCGGCTACTCGGCGGCGCCGAGGGAGATGGCCTCGTCGACCTCGTCCTTACGGGCCGCGAGCTCGGTCGCGTAGCGCTCCTCGTCGACCTTCTCGGCGATCTCCTCGTCCTGCCGCATCAGGGCTTCGAGGTCCGCCTTGGCGTTGTCGAGGACGCCCATGTCCTCGTAGGCGGCCTGCACCTTGTCGCCCCAAAGGCCGACGTCCCGGACGCACGGGACGATGCGGCTGAAGAGCAGCGACTGATAGAGGGTGTACATGTCGGAGTTGTCGACATACTCCATGCACCGTTCGACCGGCATGTCGAGCTGCTCGAAGACCTCGCGGCCCTTGAAGCGGTCGCGCATCAGGTAGCAGCCCTCGACGACGAACTCCTCGCGCTCGGCCCGCTCCTTGTCGGTGAGCTCGGCGTAGTAGTCCTTGAGCGCGAGCCGCCCGAACGCGACGTGCCGCGCCTCGTCCTGCATGACGTACGCGAGGAGCTGCTTGACCAGCGGGTTGGTCGACATGTCCCGGTACAGCCCGAACGCGGCGAGCGCAAGCCCCTCGATCAGGACCTGCATGCCGAGGTAGGGCAGGTCCCAGCGGCTGTCCTCCAGCGACTCGGCGAGCAGCTTCGCCAGGTCCTGGTTGACCGGGTAGTACATGCCGATCTTCTCGTGCACGAACTTCGCGTACAGCTCGACGTGCCGCGCCTCGTCCATGGTCTGGGTGGCGGCGTAGAACTTCGAGTCCAGGTCGGGGACGGTCTGGACGATCCGCGCCGAGACGTTCAGCGCGCCCTGCTCGCCGTGCAGGAACTGGCTGAAGAGCCACGAGCCCTGGTGGCGGCCGAACTCGTCCTTCTCCTTCTGCGACATCTTGTCCCAGATGTCGGACCCGAACAGCGGGTTGAAGTTCTCCGGCAGCCCGGCGATGTTGATCGGATCGACCTCAAGGTCCCAGTCGATGCGCTTCTGCGCGTCCCACTGCTTGTCCTTGCCCTTCTGGTACAGGTTCAGCAGCCGGTCGCGGCCCTCGTCGTACTCCCAGGTGAAGCGGGTGTCGCCCGCCATCGGTACGTTCCACGTGTCGGTCGGGACCGGCGTGGCGTAGAGGTCGTGAGAACTCACGGGGGGATCCTCCTCCAGGGGTGACGCCGCACGATCGCGACGCGGGTGTGCACCGCCCATGGCTTTACATACCTTCGTAACATGTAAAGCCCGGTTAAACCAGGGAGTCGCCGGAACCCGTGACGCGGGAGTCACCGAACACGGGCGTCGCCGAACACTGGCGCCGCCGAACGCGGGCGTCGCCGGGCACGGACCCCCGAACGCGGTCGCCCGCGCCCCCGGGCGGGGGTGCGGGCGAGCGGGCGGCAGGGCCCGGGGTCAGCGGGACTGGAGGGCGTCCAGGCCGACGGCCTGGGCGATGACGAGCCGGCGGTCCAGGCGCGGATCGCTGATCTCGACGATGTAGCGGTCGCGGAAGCCGAACTTCTTCTCCACGCTGAAGACGACCTGGTCACCGGCGTAGAAGTCGAAGTGGTACGGCCACGCGAACGGCAGGTTCTCCACGTAGGGGATGAACTGCCAGACGCGCCGCAGCACGGCGACGAACTTGTTGCGCTCGCTGCCGGTCGTCACGCCGAGGCCCGGCTGCTCCAGGTGCCAGGTGGAGGCGAGCAGCGACTTCTTGAAGTCCTTGCGGAACACCCCGATGGGCTGCCCGTGGGCGTCGGTGATGTCGTACGCCGAGGCGAGGTCGATGCGCTTGCGCGCCTTGAACCCGAGGATCGGGCGCGTCTTGGAGTCGTCCGAGTACAGGGTGACCTGCTCCTTGAACGCCAGCCGCTTCTGCTGCGCGAAGGCGAGCAGCTCGCCCTCGCCGCCGTCGGGCCCCTCCGCGTGCACCTCGTACTGGTTCACCATCAGGCGCACCCGCTGCCGGATCAGCAGCCGGCGCTGTGCCTGGAGTCTTTCCTCGTCCAGCGAACTCACCCGTTCCGTGTCGGTTTGCGGAGGGGAGTCTGCCATAGCAGGTCCCCTTCATCCGACGTTTTCCGGATGCGTCCGATGTCCGGGTCAGGACTCCTGGATGTGCGCGGCCAGGTACCCGTGGATCAGCCGCTCGGCCTCGGCGACGATCAGCGGATCGCCGTCCGGGCTGCGGCGGAACGCCATCTTCAGCACGGCGTCGCCGGCCTCGACCGCGATGGCGAGCGCGGTGGCGAGGCCGGGGGTGTCCTGGACGCCGAAGGTGTCCACGATCATCCTGCGGAGCCGGTCGGCGACCACCGCGTTGTTGTCGGCGTCGGAGTCGAGGAGGTTGACGTCGGCGACGTCGCCGAACCGCAGCACCCGGAAGCCGGGCACGGTCCGGTGCATCTCCACGAAGATCTCGATGATCGCGCCGACGGTGTCGGACCAGTCGCCGAACCGGCCCCCGGAGAGCCGCGCCGAGATCCGCTCGCCGAACTCCTCCAGGTTGCGCAGCGCGAGCGCCTGCGCGACCGCGCGCTTGTCGGGGAAGAACTGGTACACCGAGCCGATCGCCACCTCGGCGCGCTGGGCGATGCGCGTCGTGGTGAGGCCGTCGTAGCCGTCCTCGTCCAGGATCTCGGCGCAGGCGTCCAGCATCCGCTGGACGCGTTCGGCGCTGCGGCGCTGGGCGGGACGGCGGCGGAGCGGGGTTCGGATCTCGGTCACCTTGCCATTGTCCCTCGGACGCGCGGGTGCCGAGCATGCACAGCGTGCCACACCTCTGGGTCGCGGGAGTCTTCCGCCCGCACCACCCCGCCACTAATATCCGAAGGCTATTCGCATTTTCGGTCGGACCATGGGGGAAGGAAGCGCGGATGGGTCTTCCGGAGAACTTCCGCTGGGGCGTCGCCACCGCCGCCTACCAGATCGAGGGCGCGGTCGGGGAGGAAGGGCGGGGACCGTCGACCTGGGACACGTTCTCCCACACGCCCGGGCGGACCCGCGACGGCCACACCGGCGACGTCGCCTGCGACCACTACCACCGCTGGCCCGAGGACGTCGCGCTGATGGCGGGCCTCGGCGTCGACGCGTACCGGTTCTCGATCGCGTGGCCGCGCGTGCAGCCCTCCGGGAGCGGAGCCGTCAACGCCAAGGGGCTCGACTTCTACGACCGGCTGGTGGACGGCCTGCTCGCAGCCGGCGTCGCGCCCGCCGCCACCCTCTACCACTGGGACCTCCCGCAGCCGCTCGAAGACGCCGGCGGCTGGATGGAGCGGGACACCGCCTACCGGTTCGCCGAATTCTCCTACCTGGCGGCCGAGCGCCTCTCCGACCGCGTCGACATGTGGATAACCCTGAACGAGCCCGTGGTCGTCACCGCGTACGGCTACGCGTTCGGCGTCTACGCCCCGGGCAGGACGCTCCTGCTCGACGCGCTGCCCACCGCCCACCACCAGCTCCTCGGCCACGGCCTCGCCGTCAACGCCCTGCGCAGCCGGGGCGCGCGAACGGTCGGGCTGACCAACCACTACTCCCCGGCCTGGGCCGCCTCCCCCGCCGACCGGCCCGCCGCCGACGCCTTCGACGCGTTCATGAACCGGCTGTTCACCGACCCCGTCCTGCTCGGCCGCTACCCCGACCTGATGGGGGACGCGCCGTTCATCCGCTCCGAGGACATGTCGGTCATCGCCTCGCCCATCGACTTCCTGGGGGTGAACTACTACCACCCCACACGGATCGCGACCCCGGCCGAGGGCCCGCTGCCGTTCGACATCGTCGACATCACCGAGTTCCCGACGACGGGGATGGGCTGGCCGATCGTCCCGGACGCCTTCCTGGACCTGCTGCGCACCCTCGACTCGCGGTACGACCTGCCGCCGGTCTACATCACCGAGAACGGCTGCTCGTTCGCCGACGAGCCCGGTCCCGACGGCGCCGTGGACGACCCGTCCCGGATCGCGTTCCTGGACGCCCACATCGCCGCCGTGCGGACCGCCGTCGAGGAGGGCGTCGACATCCGCGGCTACTTCACCTGGTCGCTCCTGGACAACTTCGAATGGGCGGAGGGCTACCACCCCCGCTTCGGACTCGTCCACGTCGACTACGAGACGCAGAAGCGCACGCCGAAGACGTCCTACGGCTGGTACCGGGACCTCATCGCGTCGTCCAGGCGTCGCTGACGGACGCGAGGGGCGGCCGCTCCTACCCTTGTCGCATGCCCGTCGAAGTGCAGGAACTCGGAAGAGCGCTCAGGCAGGCCCACCACCGGCAGCACCGTGCGCTCGACAACCGCCTCGCCGACGCCGGCACGACGCCCGCGCAGTGGGACGCCCTGCGCGCGATCGGCCGCGCACCCGGGGCGTCCGCCCGCGCCCTTGCGGCGGAGACGTTCCAGAGCGAGCAGGCGTTCGGGACGCTCGCCGGGCGCCTGGCCGCCCAGGGGCTGATCGACCGGCGGCCGGGCCGGCACCGCAGCGTCGAGCACCACCTCACGCCCGCCGGCGAGAAGCTCCTCGGCGCCGGCCGGCAGATCGTCGACGAGGTCTTCGCCGAGCTCTTCGCGCCCCTGCCCGAGGACGACCGCGCGACCCTCCTCGCCCTGCTGCTGCGTCTCTCCTCGTGATCAGCCGTGCGGCATGCTGACGCGCATGGAGACTCCTGAGACGCTCGCGGACGTGCGCGCGCGGATCGACGCCCTCGACGGGCGGCTGGTCCGGCTGCTGGCCGAACGCGAGGGGCTGGTCCGCGCGGCCGCCGCCTTCAAACGCGACGAGGGGGCCGTCCGCGCCCCCGACCGGGTCGAGCGGGTCGTCGCGCTGGCGCGCGAGAGGGCCGCGGACGCCGGGCTCTCGCCCGAGGTCGCCGAGACGGTGTGGCGGGCGATGATCGGCGCCTTCATCGATCTGGAACTGGACGAGCACGCGACGCGCCGCGGATGACCCGTCCCGGGCCACTCACCCGCCCGGCCACTGCCGGTCACCGCGCTGGCCCACCTCACCCTCAACGCTCACGACGACTGACGGGACCCCACCACCCCTCAACGTTCGCGTGGGCGTCGCGTGTCCGGGGGCCGGTCCCGGGCACTGCGGACGGTAAGTCCGACCTGTCGCACAGCCCACCGGCGACCGTCTCCACGGTCACCTCGGCCGGTGGAGCGGCACGGGCTCGGTCGAGAAACGGGCGCTGCGGGCGTCGCGTTCGCCGCCGAAGCGGCGTGTGAGGATCTCGTAGAGTTCGGGCCGCCGCCCCTGCATCCAGCGACGGCCGGTCGACATGGGCAGCAGGTCGAGATCGAGATCGGCGACCACCATGGCGTCCTCGGCGGCCCAGGTCTCGGCGAGGATCCTGCCGTACGGATCGAGGATCATCGCGTTGCCAGTGCGAACCTCATCGTCATCCTCGCCCACCCCGTTGCTGAACAGGAGGAAGAGGCCATTGTCATGGGCGCGGGAGGGCAGCCAGCGCATCAGCCACTCCCGCCCGTTCGGCCCGCGCAGCTCGGCCTCGATCGACTGGCGATCCCGGTCCCGGCCCCGCCACAGTTCCAGGGGGATCGGGCGCATGCCGTGCGGGCTGCGTGAGGCGGTGCCGCCCGTCTGGTGAGGCGCGATGAGGACCACTGCGCCCAGCAGCGCAGTCGCCCGGACGTTCTCGACAAGGTTGTTGTCCCAGCAGATGAGGACTCCCATGCGCACGCCCCACGGGGTGTCGAAGACGGTGAAGCGGTCGCCACTGGAGATCGCTTCGTGTTCGAACGCGTGCAGTTTCCGGTGAACGTGGACGTCCCCGTCCGGCAGGCACATGGCGTAGGAGTTGAACAGGCGTCCCTGATCATCGATTTCCAGGAAGCCCACGCCCACGGCCACGCCCAGCGTGCCCGCCAGCCCGCGGACGAACGTCACAGACGGGCCGCTCACCGGCTCGGCGAGCTCCTGTAGCCGCTCGGCCGTCTGACGGCGAAGGTGCCAGTAGCCCGTCACGCACATCTCGGGGAAGACGACGACCAGCGCCCCGGCCTCGGCCGCCCGCGTGGTGAAGTGCTCGATCCTGGCCAGGTTGTAGGCCTTGTCATCGGGCCGATGCTCGAACTGGACGGTCGCACAACGCATGGTTCCTCCTCGTCACCGCTCCTGCGTGCTCACCACCGAACCCTCTCGCCGCACATTCGTCCAATGAATCTTTGGATCGATGACATAACCTCTGGAAATGGATATCCGTCTGCTCCGCTCCTTCCTGAGAGTCGTCGAGCACCGTGCCTTCGGCCGGGCGGCGCTGGCGTCGGCCATGACCCAGCCGGCTCTGACCAAACAGATCCAGGCACTGGAGACGCAGGTCGGGGGACGGCTGTTCCATCGGGGTCGGCACGGCGCCACGCTCACCGACCTCGGCGCGATCCTTCTGCCCGAGGCGGAGGATCTGGTGCGGCGGGCCGACACCTTGGCCGTGCGAATGAACCGGATGGCCTGCGGGGAGATCGGGAGGCTGTCGGTGGGTTTCGGCATGTCGAGCATCGAGCTCGCGCCGCGGGCGGTGGCGGCGTTCAGGCGGCGCTACCCGGACGTGGGCATCGTCCTGGACGACATGTCCTCACACACGCAACTGGAGCGGCTGGCAACGGGCGAGTTGGACGTCGGGTTCGTTCGGCTGCCGGTCGGTGAGAAGTGGGAACGATTGCCCCTGCGGACCGACCGCCTCGCGATCGCCACGGCGGGGGATCCACCGCCAGGGAACGCGGATGATGTGGCTCGATGGGCGGCGGGGCGGCCGTTCGTCGCGTTGGCTCAGGTGAAGGGGCCAGGGCTGGCTTCACAGATCGAGGGGTTCCGCGCCTGCCTCGGTGTGGACACCGAGGTGGTGCAGGAGGCACATGACCTGCAGACCGTGCTCGCGCTGGTGGCGGCGGGCGTCGGTGTCGCGTTCGTCCCGGTCAGCGCGGGCTCTATCGCACCGGCGCAGGTCATGCTCAAAGCGGTGGACCACGAGGCTGCGACCTGGCAGATCGGGGCCGTGTGGAATCGGCAGGCCCGCAATCCGCTGACCGGCAACTTTGTGACGGTCGTGCGGGAAGTGGCCGCGTGGCAAGACGGCCGGCCGCCTTCGCCCGCAATGACAAAACCAGGTGCCGGGGACGGGCCGGAAGGGCCATGGTGAAGGGATGCTGGTCGATCACTTCCCGCCGCTCGGTCTGCGGCTGAGGACGCCGCGGCTGGAACTGCGCCTGCCGTCGCCCGAGGAACTCGCCGCGCTGGCCGACCTCGCCGCCGAGGGCGTCCACGGCCCGGAGACGATGCCGTTCATGGTGCCGTGGACGGACGCCCCGCCCGCCGAGGTCGCGCGGGGCGTCGTCCAGCACCACTGGAGGACGCTCGGGGAATGGACGCCCGAGAAGTGGGAGCTCGACCTCACCGTGTTCCGCGAGGGCGAAGTCGTCGGGCAGCAGACCCTCTGGGCGCGCGACCTCGTCGTCCTCCGGCAGGTCGAGACCGGCTCGTGGCTCGGCCGGCGCCACCACGGGCAGGGGATCGGCACGGAGATGAGAGCGGCCGTCCTGCATCTGGCCTTCGCGGGCCTGGACGCCGAGGAGGCCGTCTCCGCCGCCTTCGAGGACAGCCACGCGTCGAGCGCGGTGTCGCGCAAGCTCGGCTACCAGCCCAACGGAGTCGACCGCCACGTCGTCCGCGGGGCGGTGACCATCGAACGGCGGTACCGGCTGACCCGGGCCGACTGGGAACGCCACCGCACCGTCCCCGTCACCATCGAGGGCCTCGCCCCCTGCCGGACGATGCTGGGGCTTCCGAAATGACGGGCCGGACGTTCGAGGATCTGGTCGCCGAGGCCGCCACGGTCTCCGTCACGGGCTGGGACTTCTCCTGGCTGGACGGCCGCGCGACGGAGCAGCGCCCGTCCTGGGGATACCAGCGGCTGATGAGCGAGCGGCTGGGCCGGGCGCGGGCGGCTCTGGACGTCGAGACCGGCGGGGGAGAGGTGCTCGCGGGCGCCGCGGTGTTCCCGCCGACAATGGCGGCGACCGAGTCGTGGCCGCCGAACGTCGCCAAGGCCACCCGGCTCCTGCACCCCAGGGGCGCCGTCGTCGTCGCCGGCTCCGGCGATGCGCCGCTCCCCTTCGCCGACGAGGCGTTCGACCTGGTCGTCAGCCGCCATCCGGCCACGGTCCGGTGGACCGAGATCGCGCGTGTCCTCGCTCCGGGCGGAACCTACCTCGCCCAGCACGTCGGCCCGGCGAGCGTCTTCGAGCTGACCGAGTTCTTCCTCGGCCCCCAGCCCGAGGCCCGCCGCGCACGCGACCCGGAGGCCGAGAGCGCCGCCGCCCGGGCCGCGGGGCTCGACATCGTCGACCTGCGTTCCGAGCGCCTGCGCATGGAGTTCTTCGACATCGGCGCGGTCGTCTACTTCCTGCGCAAGGTGATCTGGATCGTCCCCGGCTTCACCGTGGACCTCCACCATGACCGCCTGCGCGAGCTGGACGAGCGGATCCGGCGCGACGGCGTCTTCACCGCCCATTCGTCCCGCACCCTCATCGAGGCCCGCCGGCCGGCGTGAGGCGGGCGCGCTACGCGGCGGCGCTCAGCCGGTACGCGGTGCCGCTGCTGCCCTGCACCCAGGCGTCGGGCAGCGCCGCGGCCAGCGCGTGCTGGGCGCGCCAGCCGGTGCAGTGCCCCGGGACGACGAGCCCCGGCGCGAGGCCGGTGAGGGCGGCGACGGTGGGCGCGATGACCGGTTCGAAGGCCGGGCCGCCGAGGTGCAGCCCGCCGACGAGCGCGTGCAGCTCCCCGACCCCCGTCAGCCGCTGCGCGTGCCGGACGATGTTGATCGCGCCCGCGTGGCCGCAGCCGGTCAGCACGACCAGCCCGCGGCCCCGGACGTGGACGACGAGCGCCTGGTCGTCGAGGACGAGCGGGTCGTGCGCCCACTCCCTGCCCGTCCAGGCCTGGTGCGGCGGCGGCATGCCGTGCTCGAACTCGGTCGTCCGGTCGACCTCACCGGTGATCAGGACGCTGCCGTCGAGGAGCAGCGAGGGCTCGCGGCGCTCGATGACCTGGAAGCCCTCCCCGTCCAGCGCCCGCTTGCTCAGCGTTGGCAGCTCCTCGACGTCCCGGCCGGGCACGGCGAGGCGGCGCCTCGTCCAGACCAGCGGATGCAGCACCATCGGCATCGACCGCACGCCGCGCAGGCCCACCATCCCCGCCAGCCCGCCCGCGTGGTCGAAATGGCCGTGGCTGAGCACGACGCCCTGGATGTCGCCGAGGTCGATGCCGAGCCTGTCGGCGTTCGTGACCATCGCGTCGGGCGACCGGCCCGTGTCGAACAGCAGGGTCGTGGAGCGGCCGGCCCGGCGCACCGTGACCAGCGCCGAGAAGCCGTGCTCGGCGATCATCCCCGCGGTGGTGCGGCCGCCCGCGAACTGCGGCGCCGCCACCACGCCCGCGCCCGCGCCCGCCCGGCGGGTCCGCTCGTCATCGCCCAGCAGGGCGTCGTAGACGTTGTCGACGAGAGTGACGATCTCGACCTCGTCCACCGGCTCCAGCGCGACGGGATCGACCGCCGCGCCGTGCACCGGGCGCGGCGCCGACGCCGCCGCCTCACCCGTCCCGCCACCGGTCTCGCACATGGCGGCAGCCTAACCGCCGCGTGGCAGCCTCACCGCAGCGTGGCGTCCGCCCGCGCGCGACGCCCGCGCGACATAGACTGAATGATCACGATTTGGGGCCGTTCAGGAAGGTCGTGGCGACGGGATGGCGGACTCCGGAGAAGCCTCTTCCGTGCCCGGTGTGGACACCGGCACGCCGAGCGTCGCCCGCATGTACGACTACTTCCTCGGCGGCAAGGACAACTACGCCTCCGACCGCGAGGCGGCGGAGGCGGTCGCGCGGGCGCTGCCCACGGTCGAGGGGGTCGCCCGCGCGAACCGCGCGTTCCTCCAGCGCGCCGTCCGCTACGTGGCCGGACGCGGCATCGACCAGTTCCTGGACATCGGCACCGGCCTGCCCACCCAGGGCAACGTGCACGAGACCGCAAGGGAGGAGCAGCCGCGCGCACGGGTCGCGTACGTCGACAACGACCCGATGGTCACCGTCCACGCGCGGGCCCTCGTCGCCACGGACGAGCTGACCACAATCGTCCAGGCCGACATGCGCCAACCGGACACGGTGCTGGACGATCCGCAGGTGCGCGCGCTGCTCGACTTCCGGCGCCCGATGTGCGTGCTGTTCGTCGCCGTCCTGCACTTCCTCCGCGACGAGGAGGGCCCGGCGGCGCTCGTCCGGCGCTTCACCGAGGCCCTGCCCGCCGGCAGCCACGTCATCCTGTCGCACGCGGCGCTGGAGGAGCGGCGCAACGTGCGGGTCGGGGAGACCTACCGCTCGCAGGCGGCGAGCGCGAGCCTGGTGGCCCGGACCCGCGAGCAGGTGGCGGCGCTCCTGGACGGCCTCACCATCGTCGACCCGGGCGTCGTCCGCCTGCACGAATGGCGCCCCTACGGCGGCGAGTACATCACCGACGCCGGCTGGACGGCCGTGGCCCGCAAGGACGGCTAGCCGTTCTGTCCCGTGATCTCAGCCTCGATGCCGTAATGGTCGGACAGGACGGTCGAACGCCCGCCGGGAAGGCGGACCTTCTCCTTGAAGACCAGGCGCGCCTTCACCTGGAGGCCCGGCCCGACCAGCACCTGGTCAATGGCGCCGATCTCGGCGTACTCGGGGCGGAAGGTCGGTTCCGTGTCGCCGCCGAAAACGTCCCGCAGGCCGGTGCTCGAAACGAACTCCGCAAGGTAGGGGGAATCGCGGGGGACGTTGAAATCGCCCATCACCACCAGCGGTTCCGCCTTCGGAATCCGGTCGACGGCCGCCGCCAGCCGGCGCAGCTCCCCCTTCTCGACTCGCGTGTAGACGTTCGAGGGGGACCAGTCCATGTCCAGGTTCGCCGAGAGGTGGGTGTTCACCACGGTGAGGTGGCCGCCGGGGAGCCGGACCCGGGTGAACAGGGCGCCCTTGCCCAGCAGCCATTCGGGACGCGCCGGCCCGGCGGGCGCGTATGCCCGGAAATGACGGCGCGTCACCGGGTGGCGGGAAAGGGTCACCAGGCCACCGCGGACGAGCGGGAACATCGGCGTGTAGGAGACGTGCGGATACGAGGCGGCGACGCGGCGCAGCAGGCTCAGCACCCGCCACGAGATGACTTCCTGCAGGCAGACGACGTCGTAGTCCGACCGTTCGATCGTCTCGGCCAGGACGCCCATCCGGGCGCGGGCCTCGCCCTTGAAAAGGGTGTTGAACGTGAGCACGCGCGCCTGCATGGCGGCCACTCTATGTCACCGCGTTGCCCATCGTGGCGACGCCTTCCGATACTGGGCGCGACGACCGGACCGCCAATACCGGGCGCGCCGGACAAGAAAGGTTCTGCATGGGATTCCAACTCGGCTTGTTCTCCCCCAACACCGAATCGGGGCTGGCCATCACGACCGCGCCGGAGCGATGGCACGCCACCTGGGACGACAATCTCCGGCTCGCACGGATCGCGGACGAGGTCGGCATCGACTTCCTCCTGCCGGTCGCGCGCTGGACGGACTGGGGGCCGGACACCGACTTCCACCGCAGCGCCCTCGATCCGCTGGTGTGGGCCTCCGGGCTGCTCGCCCAGACGAGCCGGCTCCGCGTGTTCACCACCGTCCACACCGCGTTCCACCACCCCGTCGTCGCGGCCAAGCAGCTCGCGACCGCCGACCACCTCAGCAAGGGGCGGGTCGGGCTGAACATCGTGGCCGGTTGGCACGCTCCCGAGTACGAGATGTTCGGCCTCTCGCTGCCCGGCGACCACGACACGCGCTACGCCCTCGCGCAGGAGTGGTGGGACGTCGTCAGGCGCATCTGGTCGTCCGATGAGCCGTTCGACCACGACGGGCGGTTCTTCCAGCTCAAGCACGTCGTGGGCAGGCCCAAGCCGTACAACGGGCACAGCCTGCCCGTCATCAACGCCGGGTCGTCCACGCAGGGGCGCTCGTTCGCCGCGCGCAACGCCGACCGGGCGTTCACCGTCGTCGGCGGCCCGCAGGACGGGGCCGAGATCGTGAAGGCCATCCGCACCGAGGCCGCCTCCCACGGCCGGTCGGTGGGCGTCTTCACGCTCGGCCATGTCGTGTGCCGGCCGACCAGGAAGGAGGCGGAGGACTTCCTGCGCTACTACGCCGACGAGCGCGCCGACTGGCCCGCCGTCGACGAGGTGATGCGGCTGCAGGGGCTGCACGCTCAGTCGTTCACCCCGGAGATGCTCCAGGTGTACCGCGACAGGTTCGCGGCCGGCCACGGCAGCTGCCCGCTGGTCGGCGACCCCGACGACGTCGCGGACGGGCTGGCGGATTTCGCTCATGCGGGATTCGACGGTATCGCTCTGTCGTTCCTCAATTACGCTGACGAGTTGGGCTACTTCGCCGCCGAGGTCATGCCGCGGCTGCGCGCCCGAGGTGTTCTGTCCGCCGACGATGAGGAAACGGCTTCCCCGCCAGGACGATGACTTCTTCCGATGCCAAGCCGCCCCTGTCCGCCCACCGGCGCGTCCTCAGCAAGGACATGGGAGTCCTGCACGACACGGTCGAGCCGTTCGCCGTCGGCCACGACCTCCAGGCGCTCGAACCGGACGTGCCGATGGACGGCCTGGTCAACGCCCTCGGCGTGGGCTCGGTCAACCTCGTCTGGGTGCGGTACGGGGGCGGCGGCGTCATCGTGGACACGCCGCCCACGGAGGGGCACTTCGCCCTGTGCGCGCCGATGGCGCCCATGGGCGTCGAGTACCGGGCCTCCGGGCGCCGGACGACCTCCGCGGGAAGCCTCGTCCTGTCGCACGACGAGGCGATGCGGATGACGCCGCATCCGACGGAGGGCTGCCTGGTCATCGCGACGAGCACCGGGCGGCTCGCCGACCATCTCGGCGCCCACCTCGGGCGCGGGCACGCCGCGCCGCTGCGCTTCCACGACGGCGGGGAGGGCCTCGTGCCGTCCTCGATCGTCGAGCGCACCTGGCGGTACGTGTGCGACGTCCTCGACGACGCGGCGGCGCAGGGCGGCCTCCACCCGCTGGCGGAGCGCAGCCTGGAGGAGTCGCTGCTGACGGCGATCCTGCTCGGCCTGCCCCACACGGGCACGCCGAAGCTCGCCGAGCCCGCCGACCGGGTCCCCCACCATCTGGCCGGGATCATCCGGGAGTGGGTCGAGGCGCACCACCACCGCCCGGTCGGGGTCACCGACATCGCGGCGGCGGTGGGGCTCGGCGTGCGGCAGCTCCAGGCCGTCTGCCAGGCCGAGTGGGGCATGACGCCCACGCAGTTGCTGCGCGGCGTGCGGCTCGACCGCGCCCGCGCGGAGCTCTCCGTCGCCCGGCCCGGGCCCGGAGCGATCACCGAGGTCGCCGGGGCGGCCGGGTACTTCCACATGAGCCGTTTCGCCGCCCACTACCGGCAGCGCTTCGGCGAGACGCCCTCGCAGACCCTGATGCGCGCCTGAGTCACCCCCGGGGCCCCTCCACGCCCGTCAAGAGGCGGTCCCCGGCGCGCCGCCCCATGCGGGCCAGGGCCCGGTTCGCGGTGGGCGACACGCGGGAGAGGACGCGGCCGAAGCGCGCCTCGGCGGTGACGAGCACCACCGGCCTGTCGTGCCGGACGGCCCGCAGGATGGCCCCCGCGACCTTCTCCGGCGCGTACCCCCGGCGCTCGGACGCGCGCCCTATCCGCTCGCGCAGCTCGGTCTCCGCGCCGGACGGCAGGCCGACGAAGCGGGTCCTGCCGACGATGGGGGTGTCGATCACCCCCGGGCAGACGGCGGAGACGCCGATCCCGTAGCGGTCGAGGTCGAGACGGAGGCTCTCGGTCATCTGCAGCACGGCGGCCTTGGTGGCGCCGTACGCGGGCATCTCCGCGCTGGGCAGGTAGGCGGCCATCGACGAGATGTTGACGATGTGGCCCCACTCGCCGCGTTCGACCATCTGGCGTCCGAACAGGCGAGAACCCCGGTACATGCCGTCCAGGTTGATGGAGCGGATGCGGTTCCACTCCTCCTCGGACGTCTCAAGCAGCGACCCCGCGATGGCGATGCCCGCGTTGTTCACGACGATGTCGGGGACCCCGAACGTGTCACGGACGTAGTCGGCGAACCGTTCCATCGCCTCCGCGTCGGCCACGTCCACCCCGTAGACATGGGCTTCGCCGTCGGACGCCTGTATCTCCTCCACGGTGCGCTTGGCGGCGCCCTCGTCGATGTCGGCCACGACGACGTGGGCCCCTGCGGCGGCGAAGGCACGGGCGGTGGCGCGCCCGATGCCGCTGCCCGCCCCTGTGATGACGACGAGGTCGCCTCCGAAGTCCTTGCCGGGGAGCCCGGCCGCGCGCGCGTGGGCGATCGCGGGCGTCTCCGGCCCGCCCTCGACGTGCTCCACGAACTCACTGATCCAGCGGGCGACGAGGTCGGGGTGGCTGCGCGCCACCCAGTGCCCCGCCGGTGCGCGCCGCACGTACAGGCGCTCCACGGGCCCGCGCGCGGACAGCAGGAGCGCCTGCGAGCCGTAGCGGTCCTTCACGGGGACGATGAGCTGGACGGGGACGTCCGTCCGCCCGTCGCCGAGCGCGCCCGCACCGGTTTGGCTCGTGCCGGCACCGCCCATGGCAGCACGGCCGCGGCCCATGTTGGCGCGGTACAGGCCGAGCCCGTGGCGGGCGTCGGCGGGCAGCGTGCCGGCCGGGTGCCCGGGACGCGGCTCGGCACCCTCACGCAGCCGCATCACCCGACCGAATCCGGCGGCGAGGACCCTCGCCGCGACCTCTCCCGCCCAGGGCGTCATCAGGACCGGCATGTAGACGCTGCGCCGCGCCTGCCCGAGCACCTCCGCGACGCCCCGCGGCCCGGACCGGACGGCCTCCCTCGCCCAGCGGGCCATGTGCCGCCGGTCCGGCCCGGAGATCGAGGTGAACGAGGCGAGGCGGCCACGCAGCCGGTCGCCGATGACGGCCTCCCAGCCCTGCACCGAGCCCCAGTCGTGCCCGACCAGGTGGACGGGCTCGTCGGCGCCCACGCCGTCCAGGACGGCCTCCAGGTCGCCCATCAGCGCGTCCAGCCGGTAGTCCAGCGGGTCGGCCGGGACACCGGACGCGCCGGCCCCGCGCACGTCGTAGACGACGACGCGGAACCGCTCGGCGAGCCGCCCGGCGACCTCGTCCCACATCGCGCCCGTGTCCGGGTAGCCGTGGACGAGGACGACCGTCGGCCGGTTCTCCACGCCCCGCACCCGCACCGCCAGCTCGATCTCGCCCGACCTCACCCACTGGTCACGCATCGGCACGCCCGCCTGTCCCTAGGAGCTCGTTTCCCGTGAAACTACGCTCCTGAGGCGGCGTGTCCACAGTTCCCTAGCGGACCGGCTGGCGCAGGATCGTGCGCATTCTGGCCGGATCCTCCTCTCGGACGCCGGACAGGTAGACCTCGTGGTGCAGGCCGTGCGGCACCAGGCCCTCGGCCTCCATCAGCGCCTCCATGCGGGCGAGGGACGCGGGCTCCTCGGAGTACGGCCCGCGGTGCAACACCTGCACGCACCGTCCGTCGGTGTAGGAAACGATCCTTGCTCACGGACCTCGCCCTGGGCCCTCCCGCAGTGGGAGAGTCCAGCTCAGGACGGGCGCGCGCTCAGCCCCGTGCACGAACGCAGGCCGTTCCATCGCCGGACCTCCGCCTTGGCGGCGGCGCCCTGCATCGGCACGGGGATGCCGCCGGAGATGAGCGCGGGGCTCCACTTGTCCTTGGTGACCTTGCCGTTCTCCACCTTGAGGAAGAGCACGCCGGACTTCGCCGTCTGGCCCTGCGCGGAGGAGAACACGAAGTTGCCCATGCCGTAGTGGACGTACGCGCCGTTCATGTACCCGCCGCCCAGCGGGATGTGCGCGTGCCCGCCGACGACGACGTCGGCGCCCGCCTCGACGAGGGCCTTGGCGAGCTCCTGCTGGCGGGGCAGCGGGCACCCCTTCAGCTCGGCGCCCCAGTGCAGGTGGACGATGACGACGTCCGAGCCCTGGCGCGCCTCCTTCACCGCCTGCACCATGCGCGGGACGTCCTTGGCCGACGCGAGGCCGCCCTTGGTGTCGGTGGCCGTCCACGCCTGGATCAGGTGGTCGTCCAGCACCTGTGTGGCGCCGACGATGGCGATCCTGTTGCCCTTCACGGTGACGCGGTAAGGCCGGTAAGCGGCGTCCGCGTTCTTGCCAATGCCGACGACCGGGAACCCGCTGCGCTTGATGGCGGCCAGGGAGTCGCGCAGGCCGCCCTCCATGTAGTCCATGCCGTGGTTGTTGGCCATGGAGGTCACGTCGACGCCCGCGGCCTTCAGAGCCGTGAGCGCGGTCGGCGGAGCCCGGAAGGTGAACTGCTTGCCGGGCGCGGGCGTCCCCCCGGTCGTGATGGCGGTCTCCAGGTTCACCATGGCGAGGTCGGCGGCGCGCAACTGCTTCGCGACCGGGCCCAGCGCCGTGGACGGCTGAGCCAGCCGCCCGCGCAGCGACCCCTCGAAGTGCGTGTCGCCGCCGAAGGCGAGCAGGATCGGCTGCTTGGCGGCCTTCGCCGGCCGCGTTCCGCCCTGCTGCCCGCCGGACGGCGAGGCCGGGGGCGTCGCGCCCTCCGCCTTGGACTTGTCCGAGCCGCCGCACGCCGCCGCGGCCAGTGCCACTCCGACCACGACCAGGGCCGTCGCCCCCCGCATGCCCGTCTTCCCCCGCATGGCCATCGCCTCGCCTCCGTCCGGCCCCCCGTGGACCTGTGGGTCGGATCGGCCCAGCATGCCATGAGCGCGCCGCGTCCCGGCAAAGACGTACGACTCTTTCTCTTGAACCGTTCATGTTCATGGAGACGGCCGTCCGCCCGCGGGCGGCGACCGACGCTCCCCCTACGTCCCGTTCTGTGCGTTAACGTGCAGCTTCATGTCCCTGCGTTTCGACCAGACCGGCTGGCAGCCCCTCCAACCCGGAGCCTTCCGCAACGCCGACGGCGACACCGTCGCCCTCTACGGCTTCGACGTCCCGCCCGACCTGCCCGCCCCCCTGGAGCAGCTCGACCTCCTGCGCCGCGACACCGCCGCCAAGACCGCCGGGTCCGGCGGCGGGCTGATCGAGCTGGACGTGGTCACGCTGGACGGGCTCCCGGCCGTCCGGCAGATCATCAAGCTGCCGCTGCCCGACCGCCCGACCGGCGTGGCCTACGTCGCCTCCTTCACGGTGCCCCGCGCGGACCGCAGCCTCGTCCTGAAGATCCAGTGCCTGGAGCAGGGCGTCACCGGGATGCGGGACAGCACCGCGCTCAACCACTACCTGACCGAGTACGGCCAGGGCCGCGACCTCCAGGACATGATGCGCTGGTGGGCGCAGCACGCCTACGCCCCGGAACTCCAGGGCGGCCTGCCCCGCAACCTCTCCGAGGACCCCGGCTGGGACCCGCACTTCCCCCAGCACCCCCTGTCCCGCGCCCGGCGCATCCTCACGGACCTGGCCCCCACCATCGAACTGCACCCCGTCTTCAAAACCGCCCCGCCCTTCGCCCCCTGACCCCGTCCCGAGGGAAGAACGCGAGCGCGGCGCACTGAATGGTGATTTCTGGCGGGAAAGCCGCGGAGCGCCTTAATAGTTCACTTTGCGGCATAGCGCGGTGAGAGGCGGGCGGCCATCATAGAGAGACGGTCCCGTTCACAAGGAGTGTCTCGATGGGCGACCGCACGGCCTTCCGCACCTGCCCCCTCTGCGAAGCCCTGTGCGGGCTCGCACTGACCCTCGACGAGGCGGGCACGGTCACGCGGGTCCGCGGCGACGAGAAGGATCCGTTCAGCAAGGGCTACATCTGCCCCAAGGGCGCGACGCTCGGAAGCCTCGACGGCGACCCCGACCGGCTGGCGGAGCCGCTCGTGGCGGGCGAGGGCGCCGGATGGGACGAGGCCTTCGAGACGGTGGCCCGGCGGCTGGCCGAGGTCGTCGCGCGGCACGGGCGCGACGCCGTCGCCGTCTACCTCGGCAACCCGACGGCCCACTCGATCGCCGGGCCGCTGTACGGGTCCGCGATCGTCAACGCGCTCGGCACCCGCAACCTCTTCACCGCGAGCACCGCCGACCAGATGCCCAAGCACGTCGCGTGCGGGCACATGTTCGGCGACCCCCTGGCGATCCCCGTGCCCGACCTCGACCGCACCGGGCACCTGCTCATGCTCGGGGCGAACCCGCTGGAGTCCAACGGCAGCCTCGCGTCCGCCCCCGACTTCCCGGGACGGCTCAAGGCGATCCGGGCGCGCGGCGGGAAGATCGTCGTCGTGGACCCGCGCCGGACGCGGACGGCCGCCCTCGCCGACGAGCACCTGTTCATCCGGCCCGGGACGGACGCGTTCTTCCTGATGGCGCTCGTCCACACCCTGTTCGCCGAGGAGCTGGCCGCGTCCGCCGGGCACCTGGCCGGGCGCGTCAACGGGCTCGACGACCTGCGCGCCCTCGCCGTCGACTTCGCCCCCGAGGACGTCGCGGACGTCACGGGCGTCGGAGCCGCGACGATCCGCAGGACCGCGCGCGAGCTGGCCGCCGCCGAGCGCGCCGCCGTCTACGGCCGCATCGGCACGTGCACCCAGGCCTACGGGACGCTGAACAGCTGGCTCGTGGACGTCCTGAACGTCCTCACCGGGAACCTCGACCGGCCGGGCGGGGCGATGTTCCCGCGGCCCGCCCACGCCCCGGTGTACCGGCGCAAGAAGCCGTTCACGACCGGGCGGTGGCGCAGCCGCGTCCGCGGGCTGCCCGAGGTCAACGGCGAGCTGCCCGTCGCGACGCTCGCCGACGAGATCGAGACGCCCGGGGAGGGCCAGGTCAGAGCGCTGATCACGATCGGCGGGAACCCGGCGCTGTCGGCGCCGAACGCCGCCCGGCTCGACCGCGCGCTCGCCGGTCTGGAGTTCATGGTCAGCGTCGACCCCTACCTGAACGAGACGACCCGGCACGCGCACGTGGTCCTGCCGCCGCCGCGGCCCGCGCAGACCCCGCACTACGACATCGCGCTCACCGGGCTCGCCGTCCGCGACTACGCGCGCTACTCGCCGCCTGCCGTCCCGCTGCCGGACGGGCGGCCCGGCGAGGCCGAGATCCTCGCGCGGCTCGCCATGGCCGCGTCCGGCACGGACGGCGACCCCGCCCTGCTCGACGAAATGATCATCAAGGCGACGCTGGAGAAGGCCGTCACGCTCCCCGGGTCCCCGGTGCTCGGCCGCGAGCCCGACGAGCTGCGCAAGATGCTCGACACCGGCACCCTCACCGAGCAGCGGCTCGACATGATGCTCCGCCTCGGCCCCTACGGCGACGCGTTCGGCGGCGAGCCCGCGCTGCGGGAGGAGCCGGGCGGCGACGCGGGCTTCACCGGCCTGACGCTCACGCGCCTGCGCACCGAGTACCCGCACGGGCTCGATCTCGGCGCCCTCAAGCCGCGGCTGGAGGAGGTCCTGTGCACCACGTCCGGCCGGATCGAGCTGTGCCCGTCCACGTGCGCCGCCGACGTCGACCGGCTCCGCTCCGCCCTCCGCGCCCCGAGGACGTCCGGCGGCATGGTGCTGATCGGTCGGCGGCACCTGCGGTCCAACAACAGCTGGCTGCACAACGTCCCCGAGCTGGTGCGCGGCTCCAACACCTGCACCCTCCAGCTCAACCCGGCCGACGCCGACCGCCTCGGCGTCGCCGCGGGCGACACCGTCCGGGTCACGTCCCGGGCGGGCGTTCTGGAGGCCGTCGCCGAGCCCACCGACACGATCATGGTCGGGGTGGTCAGCCTGCCGCACGGCTGGGGCCACGACCGCCCCGGGACCCGGACGCGGGTCGCGAGCCGGCACGCCGGGGTGAACGTCAACGCCGTCACCGACGAGCAGGAGATCGACCCGCTCTCGGGCAACGCCGTCCTCAACGGGGTCCCCGTCACCCTGGAGGCGGCCCGCTGACCCGTTGTTTAGCCCCTCCCGGCACCAGGTAGGTATGACTGGCCGCGGAGGAACGCGGGAGACTAGGGTCGCAACAGGCGTCCCAGCAGGACCGCGGAGGAGGGGCATGAACCGACGGGTCAACATCTTCCGGCGCGGAGAGAGCCCCCAGGCGACCGCGCGGCTGGCCGACGCCACCGAGAGGCTGGAGCACGCCGACGGCCTGGACCGTCCCATCCGCGTCCTGTCCGGGGCCGTCCGGCGGGTGCTGCGTCCAGGGCCGGTCAAGGACGCCCTGCACGGCGTCCCGGTCGGCCATCCGGCCCACGCGCCGCTCACCGACCTGCCCATCGGGCTGTGGATGTCGGCCGCCGTCCTCGACCTCGTCCCCGGCACGCGCCGCGCCTCGCAGGTCCTCGTCGCCGCCGGGCTCGCCGGCGCCGTCCCGACCGTCCTCACCGGCATCGCCGACTGGTCGGCCCTGCACCGCGAGCAGCAGCGCGTCGGGCTCGTCCACGCCGCCGGGACGGCCACCGCGAGCATGCTCTACTCGGCGTCCTTCGTCGCCCGCCACCAGGGCCGCGACGCCGCCGGGCGCGCGCTCGGCTTCGCGGGCCTCAGCGCCCTCGTCGCGGGCGCCTACCTCGGCGGGCACCTGGCGTTCCGGCAGGCCGCCGGCGCCAGCCACGCCGACCAGCTCGCCCACCTGGTCCCGCTCGGCTGGCACGACCTGTGCGCCGTCGAAGACCTCCCGGACGGCTGGCCCGTCTCCCGCCGCCTCGGCTACATCGACCTGTTCGTGCTGCGGCAGGGCGAGGAGGTGCACGTCCTCGCCGACCGCTGCAGCCACCTCGCGGGACCGCTCCACCAGGGCCGCGTCCTGACCGGCGAAGGCGCCGACACCTGCGTGGTCTGCCCCTGGCACGGCAGCACGTTCCGCGTGGCCGACGGCTCCGTCGTCCACGGCCCGGCCACCGCCCGCCAGCCGTCCTTCGAGACCCGCGTGACCGAGGAGGGCACCCTCCAGGTCCGCCCGGTCTGACGGCTTCGATCTGACGGCTTCGATCTGAGGCGCCCGCGCATGCGCGCGGGCGCCTTCGCGCGTGCCCGCCGCCCTCCGGACGATGCCGGTATGGCCCCGACCTCGGGGAGATCATGGGGGTTTCACTGATTGACCCCTTTTAATGGGGTCCGGATGTCCATTATGGGCAATTGGTCAGCGCTATGGAGATAGCCGTTGGCCGTTCCGCGATAAAGCCTTCACAGTGCACACTGATCACTATTCTCAATGTTTGCGACCAGCACGACATGCGCGGAATTCCCCTCGGGAAGCGTGATCAAGGAACGATGCCGGACACCTCCGGCACCGAAGATCATTTCGATGGGGGAAGAATGAGGACAAGCGCGCGAACCGGCATGGCACTCGCCGTGGCCGGTGCGGCGAGCGGGCTGTCGCTGCTGTCCGGCGGAGCCGTCGCCGTAGCGGCGACGGACGCGAACCACGCCGAGGCGGCGACCGCCGCCCGCCAGGCGGCCGTCTGCCGGTACGAGGTCACCGCACGGCACGGCCTGGCGGTCCGCAACGGTCCCGGCGTCAAGTTCAAGCAGGTCGGCACGCTGCCGTTCCGCAAGCACATCAGCGCCGACTGCAAGAAGACCGGCTGGACCCAGCTGCGCGGCAGCGTCCCGCCGGCCTGGATCGGCAAGTGGGTCGCCGTGCGGTTCCTCAAGCAGATCACGCCCGTCCGCGTCTGCCGGTACGAGGTCACCGCACGGCACGGCCTGGCGGTCCGCAACGGTCCCGGTGTCAAGTTCAAGCAGGTCGGCACGCTGCCCTTCGGCAAGCACATCGGCGCCGACTGCAAGAACAGCGGCTGGACCCAGCTGCGCCAGAGCGTCCCACCGGCCTGGATCGGCAAGTGGGTCGCCGTGCGGTTCCTCAAGCCGATCAAGCCGCACGGCGGCGTCATGGCCGGTGGCGGCGGCACCTCGATGTCGAGCTTCCCGATGCTGGCCGGCGCCGGACTCGGGGTTCTCGCCCTGGGCGGCGGCATCGCCGTCGTGGCCCGTCGCCGTCAGGTGAAGGGCGTTTCCTGAGCCCATGGACAGGAGAAGGCGCGGCGGCCGGTCGAACCGTTTCCGGTACCGGCTGGCCGCCGCGCTCATCGCCACAGGGACCGCGATGTTCGTGGTGGGATTGGTGCGCGACCATTCCGATCCGCCGCCGCAACCGCCGTCCTCCGACATCGTGCAGCCTGCCCCGAGAAGTGCAGAACCCGAGCCGGACATCGCACTTCGGCCCTCCAATCCCGAACGCGTCAGAATTCCGTCCATCAAGGTCGACGCGCCGATCCGCCGCGTCGCCACCGAACGGGACGGAACGCTCGGCGTCCCGCCGCTCGACCGGGTCCGGGAGGTCGGCTGGTGGGAGGACGGCCCGACGCCCGGCGAGAACGGCAGCAGCGTGCTGGTCGGCCACGTCGACTCCAAGTCGGGCCCCGGCGCCTTCTACCGGCTCGGTGCGCTCCGTCCGGGCGGCACGATCGAGGTCGTCCGCGCCGACGGCACGGCCCCGGCCTTCCGCATCGACCGGATCAAGCGCGTCGACAAGGACGAGTTCCCGACCGACAGCGTCTACGGGCAGCAGGGCCGGCCGGAACTGCGCCTGGTCACCTGCGGCGGCCGGTTCGACGCCAAGCGAGGGCACTACCTGGACAACGTCATCGTCTACGCGTCCCTGATCCCCGCTCCCCGGAACGCCGTTCCGGGGACCCACCGCAAGTCCTGACGGCCGGTCGCCGCCGGGCCCGGCCCGACTCGCGCGAAGGCGTGACGGCCCGCGTCCCCGACCTGCTCGGGACCGCCGTCGCGACCGCCGCGATCGCGCTGCTGGCGCTCGGCGTCGT